>JAJFFI010000047.1 GCA_021776755.1 Alphaproteobacteria bacterium
CCGCGCCCAGGGCTTCATCGTGCAATCGGGCCTCGTCCCGGCGGACGACCCGGAAGCCGAAGCCAAACGCCTGAAATGCACTCACCTGCTGGCCGGCGGAAAGGTGAAGGCGCTGTGATGAATTGGCTCGACAAAGAACAGAACCCTCTCCCCGAATGGGGGAGAGGGCAGGGTGAGGGGGTGGCGCGCGTCCGCGCGCCGAAAGGTCAGATTGCCGCTGTACCAAATTCTTCCTGCTGCTCGCCGACGCGCTCCCACCCTCACCCCAACCCCTCTCCCCTCAAGGGAGAGGGGCTTGCTGCGCCCCGACCGTCATTCCCGCGTAGGCGGGTATCCAGCGGCTCGATCAGCCGTGCAAATACATTCAAATGGCGATCCACCTCTGATCGCCGAGCAAAACTGTTCTGCATTTTCGTTTGGGTAGCTCTTAGTGCGATGTGGGTTACGCCTACAAATGCCGCTTCCGAACAGTTCACTTCCTTATTGCTGCTTCAGTCTTGTCAAAAAGGTGAGGCAACGTCAGATCGATGGATTTGCCTTGCCTACGTTCGCGGATTCGCTGAAGGCGTTGGTAGCTATAGAAATTTGATAAACGCGCCCGCACACTCTTACGCATGTGTTCCGGAGAGCGTTCAGCCTGACCAATTGCGGCTCGTGTTTGTGAAATGGGCTCTTGAAAACCCAGAAAAGCTCCATTGGCCAGCCCGCAATGGCGTTTTTACTGCATTGTTGAAAAACTTTCATTGCCCGAAATAGGACGACTGTTTCGAAAACGAAAATATCATGCACCTTCTCAAGACACTTCAACACTCCCCAACCGAGGAACACCTGAATGGCTAATGTCGCAGTCGTGGGCTCCCAGTGGGGAGACGAGGGCAAGGGCAAGATCGTCGACTGGCTGTCCGAGCGCGCCGACGTCGTCGTGCGCTTCCAGGGCGGGCACAATGCCGGGCACACGCTGGTCATCGACGGCGTCACCTACAAGCTCAGCCTGCTGCCCTCGGGCATCGTCCGCGGCAAGACCTCGCTGATCGGCAATGGCGTCGTGGTCGATCCGTGGGCGCTGCTGTCCGAGATCGAAACCGTGCGCGAGAAGGGCATCGAGATCACGCCCGAGATCCTGTGTCTCGCCGAGAACGCAACCCTCATCCTGCCGGTCCACGGCGAGCTCGACCGGATGCGCGAGGAAGCGCTCGGCAAGGGCAAGATCGGCACCACCGGGCGCGGCATCGGTCCTGCCTACGAAGACAAGGTCGGCCGCCGCGCGGTGCGGGTCTCGGACCTCGCCGATCCCGACCTGCTCGCAGAACGCGTCGAACGCCTGCTGATTCATCACAACGCACTGCGGCGCGGCCTCGACCAGCCCGAGTTCACCCACAAGGAAGTGCTCGACGGCTTGCTGGAAATCGCGCCGAAGATCCTGCCCTACCAGGCCTCGGTCTGGCAGCGGCTCGATGAGTGCCGCCGCGCCGGCAAGCGCATCCTGTTCGAGGGCGCCCAGGGCGCGATGCTCGACAACGACCACGGCACCTATCCGTTCGTGACCTCTTCGAACACGGTGGCAGCGCAGGCCGCGACCGGATCCGGCATGGGACCCGGCGCGATCAGCTACGTGCTCGGCATCACCAAGGCCTACACGACCCGCGTCGGCAGCGGCCCCTTCCCGACCGAGCTCCACGACGAGGTCGGCCAGCGGCTTGGCGAGCGCGGCCGCGAGTTCGGCACCGTCACCGGCCGCAAGCGCCGCTGCGGCTGGTTCGACGCGGTTATGGTCCGCCAGGCCTGCAAGGTCGCGGGCGTCGACGGCATCGCGCTGACCAAACTCGACGTGCTCGACGGTTTCGACACGCTGAAGGTCTGCACCGGGTACACGCTCACTGGAACCACCCTCGATCACTTCCCGTCGGCACAATCCGCCCAGGCCGCGGTCGAGCCGATCTACGAGGAACTCGAAGGCTGGTCCGACAGCACCCAGGGTGCGCGCTCCTGGGCCGACCTCCCGGCAACCGCCATCAAGTACATCCGCCGCGTCGAGGAGCTGATCGAGGTTCCGGTCGGGATGCTGTCCACCAGCCCCGAGCGCGAAGACACCATCCTCGTGCGCGACCCCTACGAAGACTGACCGATGATCCGCGCCGCCAACCAACTCGCCCGTCTAGCCCCCGTTTTAACGTGTAAATACACGTTAATATTGGTCAAAAGGCCGGCTCATTGCCGGCCCCCGGACCCGACCCTACGCGAGCTGCTGGTCGAGCACCTGGTTCTTCATGGACTTCTGGAGTTTCTCGAAAGCGCGGACCTCGATCTGGCGCACCCGCTCGCGGGAGATGCCGTATTCCTGGCTGAGCTCCTCAAGCGTCGAGGGCTCGTCCTTGAGCCGGCGCTCGGTCACGATGTGGCGCTCGCGCTTGTTGAGCGTCTTCATCGCCTTGCCCAGCATCTCGCGGCGCTGGTCCATTTCCTGCTTGTTTGCGACCAGCGATTCCTGGCTCTCGCGGTCGTCCTCGAGCCAGTCTTGCCATTCGCCGTCGCCGTCGATCTTGAGCGGCGCGTTGAGCGACTGGTCGTGGCCCGACAGCCGCGCATTCATGCTGAGCACGTCCGCCTCGGGCACACCGAGCTCGGTCGCGATATACTCGACGTGCTCGGGATGGAGATCGCCTTCCTCGAACGCCTTCAGGCGGTTCTTCATCTTGCGGAGATTGAAGAACAGCTTCTTCTGCGCCGCCGTCGTGCCCATCTTCACCAGCGACCAGCTGCGGAGGATGTACTCCTGCATCGCCGCCCGGATCCACCACATCGCATAGGTCGCAAGCCGGAAGCCCTTCTCGGGGTCGAACCGCTTGACCGCCTGCATCATGCCGACATTGCCTTCCGAAATAAGCTCGGCCACCGGCAGCCCATAACCGCGATAGCCCATGGCGATCTTGGCGACCAGCCGCAGATGGCTCGTCACCATTTTATGCGCCGCCTCGGCGTCCTCATGCTCGACCCAGCGTTTGGCCAGCATGTACTCCTCGTCGGGCTCCAGCATCGGAAACTTCCGGATGTCCTGGAGATACCGGGTGAGGTTGCCCTCCGGCGTAAGATTCGGAATGCTTGGCAGATTTTCACTCATGCAGGTGTCTTTCCCCTGTTGGTCACTGTCGCGCGCCTGTTAGTCACTGTCGCACTCAGGGCGGATGCAGACTTCGTAGCCCGCTATTTAG
>JAJFFI010000461.1 GCA_021776755.1 Alphaproteobacteria bacterium
GCTTAGTCTGTATGGGCGCGAGGCTCTGGCCGAAGATGCCGGGGTGTCGCCGGAGGGCAGCGGCTACAACCGTTTTAACCTCGCTCACAACGTCGACTCGGAAGCCGAAGTGGACCAGGTCATGGAACAGGCCGTCTCGGCTGGCGCAACCATCACCAAACTGGCGCAAAAAGTATTCTGGGGCGGCTACTCCGGCTATTTCCGCGATCCGGACGGGCACCTCTGGGAAATCGCCTGGAACCCGTTCCTGCCGCTCGCCGCCGACGGCGCGGCGGTGATGCCGGCCTGACTCCCTAAGCCCGCTCCCGCGTCTCGTGGAAGCTGATGCCCGGCCATTCCTTTTTCGTGTAGTCCAGTTCCCAGGCGTTGCGGGCGAGGTAGACCGGGGCGCCGTCGCGGTCTTCGGCGAGCGCGCTCCGGTTCTTGTCGGTGAACTTCTTGAGGTCGGCCGGGGTCTCGGCCGCGACCCAGCGGGCGGTCGCGAAGGGGGCAGCCTCGAACTCGACCTTCACCTGGTACTCCTCGGCAATCCGCGCGGTCAGCACGTCGAGCTGCAGCTGCCCCACCACGCCGACGATCCATTGCGCGCCGAGCGCCGGACGGAACACCTGGGTCACACCTTCCTCGGCCAGATCCTCAAGCGCCTTCCGCATCTGCTTGGCTTTCATCGGATCGCCGAGCCGCACCCGGCGCAGGATTTCCGGCGCGAAATTCGGGATGCCGGTGAACCGCACGTCCTCGCCCTCGGTCAGCGTGTCGCCGACCCGGAGCGTGCCGTGGTTCGGGATGCCGATGATGTCGCCGGGCTCGGCCTCCTCGGCGATCTCGCGGTCCTGGGCGAAGAAGAACATCGGGCTCTGCACCGCGATGGTCTTGCCCGAGCGCGGCGTGGTCAGCTTCATGCCGCGCTTGAAGGTGCCCGAGCACATTCGAAAAAACGCCACCCGGTCGCGATGGTTCTTGTCCATGTTCGCCTGCACCTTGAAGACGAAGCCGGTGACCTTGTTTTCGTCGGGCGACACGTCGCGGGGCTGATTGTCAGCGGTCCGGGCGGGCTGCACCCGGGGCGTCGGCGCATGGTCGGTCAGCAGATCGAGCAGTGCGGCCACGCCGTAATCCTTCAGCGCGCTGCCGAAGACGACCGGCGTCAGATGCCCTTCGAGATACGCCTGCCGGTCGAAGTCCGGATAGGCTTCCTCGGCAAGCCCCGCGCTGTCCCGGGCCTCGGCCAGCACATCCGGCGCGACCAGCCCCTCGAACTTGGCATCGGCAATCCCCGAGGTTTCCACGGTCTTGTCGAAGGCGCCGCCCCGGCCCTCGCTCGACGTCAGGAAGTCGCCGTTCCGCAGATCGATGCAGCCGTGAAACGCCGAGCCCATGCCGACCGGCCAGACCATCGGCCGCACGTCGAGCGCCAGCGTCGAGCCGATCTCGTCGAGCAGCTGGAATGGATCGAGGCCCTCGCGGTCCACCTTGTTGATGAAGGTGATGATCGGGATGTCGCGGAGCCGGCACACCTCGAACAGCTTCCGCGTCTGCGCCTCGATACCCTTGGCGGCATCGATCACCATCACCGCCGAGTCGACCGCCGTCAGCGTCCGGTAGGTGTCTTCGGAAAAGTCCTCATGGCCCGGCGTGTCGAGCAGGTTGAAGGTGATGTCGCGGTAGTCGAAGGTCATCACCGAGCTCGAGATCGAAATCCCGCGCTCGCGCTCGATGGCCATCCAGTCGGAGCGCGTCCGCCGCCGCTCGCCGCGCGCCCGCACGTTGCCCGCCAGATGAATCGCGCCCGAGGCGAACAGCAGCCGCTCGGTCAGCGTCGTCTTGCCCGCATCCGGGTGCGAAATGATCGCGAAGGTCTTGCGCTTGGACACGAGCTTTCCTTGGCGCCGGATCACGCGCCGTTACGTCATTGCGGGCATGGAGCGGGTGGGGTGAAAGGTGGTGCCGCCTGCGTGACTCGAACACGCGACCCCCGCATTACGAATGCGATGCTCTACCAACTGAGCTAAGGCGGCTTCCGGGCCGGAACATAAGCGCGGCGGTTGCCATAGACAAGCCCGTCATTCCCGCAAAAGCTAATCCATAGACTGCCGGCTTCTATTCACTCGAGTGTAAGAACCGAAATCGGAGAAGAGGCATCAAGTCCTGGGTGTTTGGGTTGCAAAACAGTGCGAACTGATGCCGGAATTCGGCGATCGAATTGCAAGTCCATCTCAACTAGCATGTGACGCGGAGGTTCACTTAGCACCCACGTATTGAACCAACCTGCTAAAGTTTGAAAATCGCAGCCAATTGATCGCGGAGCCCTTGTCGATCAATTTCACGAGCGAGGAATGGATATCGCTGTTCAAGAAACTGATACATGACGTCTCCTTTCGCGAGGGCAATTAGAATATTGCACCTTTCCTGAACATGGGTATCGTCAGAGTTTAGGCGGAGTGAGTTTATCGTCCTATTTATTCGCAAGGTAACTGCACGACCTAACTCTGCGTTCGCTCGAATGAGGCAACTTGGAATATCGAGGCAAAACCAATCATCTCCGATATCGAAAGGATCGAGAACATCTAAAGAATTCCCCTTTGTGCTGTTGATTCGCCCATTTGCCAGTCGAAAATTGCTCCACTCGTAAGCCAATTCTGGATAAGCAGTCTTTGGCCAATAGTGGTCAACCGAACCACGATCGGGAAGGTACATTGATGTGTATGCGCAGATTCCTGAGTATGCAGCATGAAGTTCCGCAAGCGATCGGGTCCAATAGTTCTTCCTCTTGAACTGAGCAGACGTCGGACTGGGAGTTGCTTCTAGGAATGTTTTTCCCGGCTGCCTTACCTGAGCATCGAATTCCGGATATTCAGACTTAAGGGACACTGGGATCATAGCTTTGCGCCGTGTTTTTCGGCGAAGTAGAGCCACCGCGGCCAGAATTTGTCATCATTTGAGAGCAGGCGTCTCAATTCATCGGTCAACTCTTGAACAAGCGCTTCGCCTGGTTGCTCTGTTAGTTGCGCTTCTTTTGCACGCTCAATTATACGCTCTGCTTCTCGAGAGCGTGCGTGTTGTAACCCGAAAAGTGGGGAAGTCAGCCAACCAGATGCGTCTCCGTACTTTACAAATTGAATGTTTTCTAACTTGACCGAGCCTGCATCCGTATAGAGGTGATAGAGAACATCATGCTCTATATCGAACGATGGCTCCATAGACGCAAGTGTCATTGGAGAATGAGTGGCAGCTATGGTTTGAATGGAAAGCTCTCCGCTCAAATACTCCCCTACACTCATTAGCGCGGGCAGCACAATACGTTGCCACTTCGGGTGCAAATGCGCCTCTATTTCGTCGACAAACACAACGAGTCTCCGAAGCGGATCACGCGCCAGTTGGCTGGCTGCTAGTTCATGTTCTTGCCATGCCCAGATAATTAGGTAAGTAAGCAGAAGTACCCTCTGAACCCCAGACGACGCATGGATAATTGGTACGGTTCCATAATTGTGTTCAATAGTAGGTATGTCGCGCGGATCACCCGGAACCCTAATAGTTGCACCTGGCCTCAATTCTCCCAAGTCTTCCGGGCTTAACTTTCGCAACACGGAACAAAATCTATCGAAGCTGAGCTTACTTTCTGCCTTTTGCCATCTGACCCAATCACGTATTAGACCTTCAATCATTCCCGCTTTGCCGTCCCAAACATCATCACTTGTCAACCTGCCAATTCGGTCGTCTGTAATTCCTTGCAATTTAGACCGCACGGGGTCGTGAACGGCGAACGAACCGTCAGCACGCGCGAAAATGCACAGTGCCTCAACGGTTGGAGACGAGCTTAGAGGCGACCAAATATTCCTTTTATAATCAAATTCATAAGCAGCCTCAGAAAGGCGACCTGAATTTCCTCTCAAGACATACTCTACTCGCGGCGTGCCGTTTCGATTGACCAGATCGGGGAGGGCGGGCCTGTGGGCCCATGTGCCGGTCGCCGCCCACCATGCAAATTCTAGTAAGAAAGACTTACCTAGGCCATTGTCGCCCGTTATCAGACTCAGGCGTTCTCCAAACTCGATCTCTAACTTGGGGGAGAGTCCTGAAAACTCGATTTTCAGAGAAGTAAGCGCTGTTCCGCGTTCGCTTTCTCTATCCGGTGGTGGATCAAACTCTTGGAGAACACTTGAAACAACTAGAGGCTCATCGGAGAAATAGTCACCATCCGCTGATGGGAGCCCTGAAAAATCGTCTTCGAATAATTGAGAACGTTCCGATTCTGTTATCCTAAACTGTTCATAAAATATCTCGAGCAAACCTCGAGGATCCGCATTGGATCCGAGTTCGACGCCCTTAAGTAACCAAATGGCAAGCGGCCAGCTAGGGACTTTTTCGGGCAAATTATCCTCATGCAGGATCTGCTGAATTCTCGACAAATAGTCTTCAGCGAAGCCCCATCTCGAAGATCTCTTCTTATGCAAGAAGACAGATGAAAATGTTTGCGTATTTGCTGTTTGCAGGCCGGTAGAGGCATAGCGAGGGCTCACCCATTGTTGAACACTTCGGAACGGCTGGAAGAAATGTTCACTTTTTCTATCGAGTCGATGGAACTTGTTTAGGTGCTCGTGTGTAAGGCGGTCAACGCTTACGTTCTCGTCATTTCCAATACTCAAACCGTGTGCTTTGCAAGCTAGAAAAGTAATTCCCAAAAACGGGTGTACCCGTTCGCTTAGAACGCGAATTGCGTCGGTAACTGCTTGGGCGGTCAAATACATAATTCGTCAAGTGCCTCCAAACACAATTCGGTACGCGCAATCTCAAAGCCAAGATTTCATTCGGATTGATTTTCTTCCTCTTCCTGCTGAACCACCTCCAACAGGCTGTTCTTCGTTAGCTCACAGAACTCCTCTTTTAGATCAATTCCGATGCAACGAAATCCGTGCTTTCTAGCAAACGCCAGGCTCGTTCCACTCCCTGCAAATGGATCAAGTACGATACCCCTTGGCGGTGTTGTTGTGAGGATGGGAATTCTCACCAACTCTTCAGAAAATCGAGCGGAATGTCCTTTTCGTTTGCCTCTGACGGTCGGAAGTTCCCAAGTATCTAAGGGAGGCAAAATCGATCCAGTATCCGTTGGCCGTCCGACGGGATTCTTATCAAAATAATACCACCGCTCCTTCACAAAATGAAAAACGTACTCATGCGACATGGAGCAACGATCTCGTACTTGATCCGGGATCGGATTAGGCTTTCTCCACACATTGTCATTACGCACCAACCAACCGTCATCCTGCATTGCAATTGCAAGGCGGTGAGGAATAAGTAACAGCTGTTTCGGTACGCACCACTTGCCGTCACCTTTCTTATCCTGCGGACGCAATCCAAAGCGCCGAGCACCTTGCTTGGATTCCCCGCTTCGATGCTGGCCTTTTCCACTCCAATAGGTGTCGCCTATATTGACCCAAAGGCTGCCGTTATCCGCAAGAATTGAGCGACACAGGCCAAACACGTCAGATAGCGTGTCTATGAATATAGAAGGGTGCGCTTCAAGCCCTATCTGTCCTTCGACTTCGTAGTCTCGCTGCCCATAGAATGGTGGTGAGGTTACGATACAGTTTACGAATATCTGGTGCTCTTCAAGAAGCTTAAGAGCTTCCCGGACCTCCATTTTAAAAATAAGGGTCGTATCATCAGCGTAGTAAGCGAGGTCCCTCAATTTTGTTGAAGAAAAGATCGCCTCGCTAATTACTTGAGGATGCATCGCCTCATTTGCTTTAGTTTTTGGAAATTTACTGTTTTCTTGTTCATTCATTGTAGAGATTTGACCATGATATTCGGCACCGAAACAGGTGGGATCGTTGAAGTTGGCGACGGCAACCTAATAGGTCGACAATGAAATTGCGAAGGAATTGCCATAGTACGGGTATCTCGATTTCATTAATTTCGAGGTTTGATCAGTGATCGCTTGGTTGCTTTGTTGTGCGGCGAAACGAGCCGAAACATGATAGCGGCCTTTACCCTAGACAAAAATGCCAATCCATTCCTCTTTGAGACGCTGCTTGCGCCGGCCCCTCGGAAAAAGGTGGGCGAATGACTCTGAGGGTGGAGGCAAACGGCGGCGCTCTCTGTGTCTCAGTGCCTCTGTGGTTCAATCCCCTTCAAACCGCACTGGCCCATCCGGCTATTCCGATGATAGCCTTATTCCACGAACCCGGAGCAGCGCTATGACCCCTGAAGAGATCCTCGCCCACAAACCCCGCACCCTCACCCAGGCCCAGCGCGAGGCGTATTTCGCCGACGGCTACCTGCTGCTCGAGCGCCTGATCCCGCAGGACTGGCTCGACCGGCTGCACGCCGTGACGGACCGCCTGCTCAAGGAGAGCCGCGGCGTCATCGCATCGGGCGAGGTGTTCGACATCGCGCCCGGCCACGGCGCCGAGCACCCGAAGGTGCGCCGCTTCAAGAAGCCCGACGAGGTCGACCCGGAATACTGGGCCTTCGCCCAGGACCTCATCGCCGACGTCGCCGCCGATCTTGTAGGCCCGAACGTCGCCTATCACCACTCGAAGCTGAACTTCAAATGGCATGACGGTTCGGACGAGGTGAAGTGGCACCAGGACATCCAGTTCTACCCGCACACCAACTACAACGTGCTGGCGATCGGCACCTATATGGCCGACACCGCCGCTGGCGACGGCCCGATCACCGTGCTGCCCGGCAGCCATGAAGGCCCGCTCTACGATCTCTATGACGACGACGGCAACTGGACCGGCAGCCTCAAGGACCGCGATGCGGCGGCCCTCGACACTTCCAAGGCGGTCACGCTGGAAGGCCCGGCCGGTTCGATCACGGTGCACAGCGCGCGGACCGTGCATTGCTCGGCGCCGACGGCCGCCGACAACGCCGGGAGCCAGCGCCCGCTGCTGATCAACGCCTACAACAGCGCCGACGCATTCGCGTTCACGCCGCACCCCAGCGAGTCGGTCAATTCCAGGAAGATCATCCGCGGCGAGCCCGCCCGATGGGCGCATCTCGACCCGCGACCCTGCCCGGTGCCGCCGGACTGGTCAAAGGGCTACACCTCGATTTTTGCAGCGCAGGCCGGGGAAGACAAGAAGGCGGGCGCCTCCGCAAAGAAGGTTTCGGGCGGCATGATGTGATGCCATCCCTGACGCTTCATCCTGAGGTGCGAGCCCCTTGTCTCAAGGGGTGAGCCTCGAAGGATGCGGTGCCGAGGGGAGGTCACTCATCCCCCCGCTTCGCCCTTCGAGGGCGCTGACGCGCCACCTCAGGGTGAAGCTCCGAGTTCCTGCAACCTAGTCTATTTTGCTTGAGGCTGAGAGCCGGCCCCTATCTCACCGCCACATCACCGTCATACTGATTGCCGTCGGCGGATTCCGGCAGGCCCGGCTCGGGGGCCGCGCCCGCGGCGGGCGACAGCAGTTTCTGGTCGCCCTCGGGCCCTTCGACTTTCCCGAGCGCCGCGCCCGGTGCTACGTCGCTGCGGGGCGGCATGCGCCAGTCGATGGAGCCGAACTCGCCGCAATGGCCGCAGATCGCGTTCCAGCCCGGTGCAGTCGCGCCGCAGTTGGCGCAGACCCAGCCCGGATCGGCCGGTGCATCCGCAGCCCGCGACAGCCACTGGCGCGCAGCCTCGGTATTGCCGTGCTCGGCCTCCTCGACCTCGGCCATCAGGCGGCACCAGCGTGCCGATTGCCCGACGCCGGTGCCGGTGTTGCGCGCCTCGGTGAGGTGCCGGCGCGCCTCGCCCCAGAGCTTGGCGTCGAGAGCGGCGCGCGCCATCGCGAGATGACTTTCCGGATGGTCCTTGCGCAGATTACGGAGGGTGCGGATCGACTGCACCCGCTTGAGCGGATCGGACTGGGACACCGCCGACCGGTACATCGTCGCGAGCTCCGGGTGCGGCGCGGTCTTCCAGGCATGCTCGATGAAACTCTCGGCCTTGCTCCGCTTGCCGCTCTCGAGCAGCAGCCGCGCAACCGCGATGTTCGCCGCCTGCAATTCGGGATTGAGCTTGACCGCCTCACGCACGAACTTGAGCGCGCCCGAGGCATTGCCCCCGGCTTCGGCGGCGAGGCCCTGCTGCAACTGCAGGATCGCGCGATACTGGGTTGGCTGGTCGCCTACCATCGCGCCCTGCCGGACCGCCTTCTTGATCAGGTTCTCGGCCGCCTTCCAGTCGCCCGCGGCGGCCTCGGCCTTGAACAGTTCGGTGATAACCCATTTCGATTTCGGTCTGATATCGTGGGCGCGCCGGGCGAGTTTCAGTGTCTTGTCGCGGTCGCCTTCGCGCTGCGACTGCACCATCAGGCCGCGGATGGCGAGAAACTCGGTTTCCGGGCGCTCCAGCATCGCCTCGAAGTAGCGCCGGGCCGCACCCTCCTCGCCGTCGAGCTGGGCTGCCTGCGCCAACAGCAGCATGGTCAGCGGCTCCTTGTCGTCGAGCCGGCCGTTGGCTTCGCGCGCCTGCTTGCGGGCTTCCTCCGGATCGCCGGCGGCGAGGGCGACCATGCCCTTCGTCAGCGCCAGATAGCCGTCGCGGCGGCGGCGCTCGCTCCGCGCCAGCCCGAAGGCCCGCGGCGCTCCGACGATCGCGCGCCAGAAGCGGTAGATCAGCGCCGCCACGACGGCGATCGCGACGACGATGAGGATCAGGATCGGCGTCGACGTGCGAATGCGCCAGCCCAGCCAGTCGATGGTGATGGCGCCCGAGTTCTGGGCGAGCCAGACCCCGGCGAGTGACAGCACGACAATTGCGGCGAATGCAATGAGAGCGCGGATCAGCACGTTATTCGCTCCCGCCCGTGCCGCCAACAGTACCGCCGCCGCCTGCACCCGCCAGCGACGCAATCGCCGCACGGCTCAGGCCGTCGACTGCAACTTCGGCCGCGATCCGCGCCCTGGCCTGCGTCATCCAGGGCGCTGCCTGATCGGCGGCGCGCCCGGTGAGGCTTTCCATCTCCTTCACCGCGCCCGCAAGATCGCCCTTCGAGAGCCGCGCCTCGGCGCGCGCCACGACGGCATCGCTGCCCGGGCCCACGGCATCGGCGCCGGTGCGGCGGACCGAAAAGATATCGCCGAGCTTGCTCATCAGCTTGTCGCCGGTCGACGGGTTCGCCGGCAGCCGGCCCGCCTTCACCACATCCCAGGCGATCGCCGAGAATGACGACCGGAGGGCGGCGTCCGTCGCCACACCCGTGTCGGCATGGGGCTCGAGGATCGTCACCGCAGCACCAACGGCCGCGGGCGCGTTCTCGGCGGCAAGCCCTTTCAGCACCTTCAACTCGGCGGCAAAGGGCCGGCCCTTCAGCACGGCTTCACGCAGTTGTCCCGCCGCAAGTGCCAGCGTCGATTGCGTGGTGCCGGCGCCGGTTTCGAGTTTTTTCTCCAGTGCGGCCATGCGGTCCTGGGTCGCCTTCAG
>JAJFFI010000462.1 GCA_021776755.1 Alphaproteobacteria bacterium
TGACCTGTGTCCTGATCGGCTGGCTCGCGCATTTCGTTTCCCGCCGGATCGGGTTTCTCACCGGGCTGATCGCGGCGTTCAACGCCAACATGATCGTGCACTCAGCACTCGTGCTGACCGAGAGCCTGTTCCTGTTTCTGCTGGCGGGCGCGATGCTGTGCATGGCCGCCTATATCCGCACGCCGCGGCTCGGCCCGGCGGCGGGCGCCGGTGTGTTGATCGGGCTTGCGATGCTCGTGCGGCCGGTCTTGATGTATTACCCGCCACTTCTGCTCCTTGTCCTCGTGATCGCGGCGTGGCGGCACCGCGCCGGATGGCGCCCCGCGATCCTGCACACGGTCGTCGCAGCACTCTGGATCGCCGCCTGCGTCGCCCCGATCGTGGTCAAGAATTACAGGGCCTATGGCCACGCAGAGTTGGTCAGCCAGACAGGCACGCATGCGCTGAACTGGCTGGTGCCGCTGACGCGCGAATACGGCGCCGGCGTGCCGATCTCCGAGACCCGCGCCGACATGCAGGAAGCGTTGACGGCCGAGCTTCAGCGGCGTGGGGAAAAGGACCTGCCGCGGAATTCTTTCGCCGCGAGCGCGATCCAGCGTAACGTCGCCTTCGCCGAACTTTGGGCCAGCGGCATCCCGACCATCGCCAAGGCTTGGGCCTATGGCACCGCGATCAACCTTCTCGCGCCGGCTATCCTGTCGTCGCCCCTGATGCTGAACTTCGAGCGCCGCGGCTTCTTCGAGACCCCGGGGAACAATCCCGCGCACAAGGCGTGGAACTTCCTGTCCCAGAATGTGGCGTTCTCGGTGATCGTGCTGATCGCGGCCGGTCTCACATTGCTCGCCCGCCTGATCGCGGCGCCCGCGGTCTTGCAGGTCCGCGGCGGGCGGCTGCATCCCGGTGTCGCCGCGTATCTGCTGTTGACGGCGGCCTACGTCATCGCCGTGACCGGGCCGGTGACCGGGATCAAGTACCGGCTCCCGCTCGAGCCCTGTCTCGATATTTTCCTGGCGGCGGGCTTGCTCTGGATTGTCGATCGCTGGTGGCGTGGCGGGCGCAGACCCGAAGACACCGAGGTCTAGCGCACCTCAGATATAGGCGCGGACGCTCGCCTGCGGCACTTCGATCCGCAGCTTGCGGCCCAGCATGTCGAGCAGCACGATTACGCGCTCCTGGTCCGTCAGCCCTTCGTACCAGCCGACATGGCTCGACATCGGTCCGCCGGTGATTTGAACCGACTCGCCCAGCGTGTAGGGCGCCTCAGCTTTCATCGCCACCAGCCCCACGTCGTCTTCGCGGGCGCGGATACTGTCGATCACGCCCTCCGGCACCGGCAGCGGGGTGCCGCCCTGGTTGATAAGGTCGGCGATCCCGATGGTCGAGAGAATCGACCGCCAGCGTTCGCGCGCCGCATCGAACGACACGAACAGATAGCGCGGGAACAACGGTGCCGCGACCTTCTCGACCTTGCGCGCATGGCGGCGCTGTTTCAGGTACTGCGGCAGGTAGGCGGTAAAGCCCTGGCGGCGCAGATGCTCGAGCGCCTTGCGTTCGGAATGCGCGTGCGTGCGGACGACATACCAGCTCGCTCCGCCGCTGATCGCCCCCCCGCCGATCGCTCCGGCCGCGCTCATGTCCCGTTCTCCGGTTTGGCCACGCGAATGCGCAGCATCTCGGGGGCGAGCAGGCGCTCGTCGGGAACGAGGCCGCGGAGGCTGTCGTGTGTTGCCTGGGGCTGCGCCAGATCGGTGATGAGCACTGCGTCGACCGGGCCGAGGTCCGCCAGTTGCGCGACCACCGGCAAGCCGAGGAACGTCTCGCCCGCCGCGGCGCCGACCACGCCGGCAAGCTCGACGTCATGCTCCTGCGCGCACAGCACCGCGACCTCGGCAAGGTCGCTCGGGCCGACGATGGCGATCCGCCGCCAGCGCCGGGCCGCGCATTTGGCAAGCACCTCGGTGCATTGCAGGCGCGCGCGGCGGAAGAAGGTGAACGACGAGGTGAGGTATTCGGTGGTCAGCCGGGACTTTTCGGCAAACCCCTGGGGCGTGAGGTAATAGGCGTAGCGGTTCGGCGGCACCTGGTTGACCTTGATCAGACCTTTCTTGATGCAGCGCTTCAGGTAGGCGTTTGTCAGCCCGAGCGCGATGCCGAGCTGCTGCGCCGCCGAGCGCTGGGTCAGCGACTCGTTCTCCTCGACAGCCGTCAGCAGGCCGAGCGTGATCTCGGTCTCCGACTCGTCGGCCGCGGTGGCATTGGCGGTACTGCGCTGGCTCAAGACCGGTGTCCCTGCGAAACCATCCGTCACGACGGAGGTATCGCGTTCATGCTCTGAACAATGTCGCCCACCCTATCGTGTTCATTCCCTGAACGTCAAGCGTGCCGGGCACTTGCCGGACCCTGCGCGGGGCTTCGATGGGCAGGTCATGTTGACTTGCCGGCCCCCCGCCGCTACAGCCATCGCGCTTCATCCGTTCCCGCCTTCCCCGCATTGGACGCGCCAATGGCCGCCTCATCCAGCGCCCCATCCGATCTTGCAAAAGTCGACCCTGCGACGGGCCGTGTCGCCATCATCGGCCTCGGCTATGTCGGCCTGCCGCTCGCGGTGGCCCTGGCAAAATCGCGCGACGTTGTCGGTTTCGACGTCGACCGCGCCCGGATCGGCGAGCTGGAAGACGGTCGCGACCGTACCGGCGAGGTCGGCTCCGCAAGACTGAAGGCCGCCCGGCTCAAGTTCACCGCCGACCCGGCGGAGATCGCGGGGTGCGGCATCTACATCGTAACCGTGCCGACCCCGGTGGACGCGCAGCACGAGCCCGACCTCGGCGCGGTGCGCGCGGCCTGTGAGACCGTCGGGAAGGTCATGGGCAAGGGTGCGATCGTCGTGTTTGAAAGCACGGTCTATCCGGGCGTGACCGAAGACGTCTGCGGCCCGGACCTGGAAGATGCCTCGGGCCTCAAGTGCGGACTGGATTTCTTCCTCGGCTACTCGCCCGAACGCATCAACCCGGGGGACACGGTCCACACCGTCGACAAGATCACCAAGGTCGTCGCCGGCCAGACCCCCGAGGCCGCCGACACCCTCGCCGCCCTCTACGGCACCATCACAGACATCCACGTGGCGCGCGACATCAAGACCGCCGAGGCCGCCAAGGTGATCGAGAACGCCCAGCGCGACATCAACATCGCCTTCGTCAACGAGATCGCGATGATCTTCGGCCGCATGGGTCTCTCGGTGCACGACGTGCTGGAAGCCGCCGGCACCAAGTGGAACTTCCTGCCGTTCAAGCCGGGTCTTGTCGGCGGGCACTGTATCGGAATCGATCCGTACTATCTGGCGCATCTGGCGAAGGATATCGGCCATCATCCGGAGATCATCCTCGCCGGCCGGCGCATCAACGACGGCATGGGCAACTTCATCGCCGACCGTATCCACCGCGCGCTCGCGAACGGCCGCAAGGATGCCAAGGGCGCAGGCAAACGCGTGCTCGTCCTCGGCCTCACGTTCAAGGAGAACGTGCCGGATCTGCGAAACTCCCGGGTCATCGACGTCGTGCAGGGGCTGAGCAAACGCGGCTATAGCGTCGACGTGCACGACCCCCTCGCCGATCCGGCGGAAGCCAAAGCGTTCTATGGTCTCGATCTTGTGGCGGCGCTCGAGGGTGCCGCCGGCTATCACGCGGTCGTCGGCGCCGTTGCCCACACGGATTACACGAACCTCTCCGCGACGGACCTGGCCGGTCTGCTCGCTGCCGATGGCTTGCTGGCCGATATCAAGGGGATCTGGCGTGGGCTGGATTTACCAGCCGGCATTCAACGCTGGGAGCTCTAGCCGCTTATTTCTCATGCCGAAGCGCCCATTTGACCTGGGCGCCGTCGCCGCGAAGCGGCCCTGACAGCACGATCTGCCGCGTCGGCTGCACGACGCCGGCCCAGCCGAGATAGATGCTGTCCTCAACGGCGAGCGCCGCGCCCGCGGCATGAAACCGCCAGACGTCGCCCGACCCGAGCCGCACGACTGCCGAGTCCTTTCCGCGCACCTTCGAGACCCGGACGCCGGGATGCAGGTGAAAGCGGATGTGAAACCCGTTTCCGCCCTTCCCGGTTAGGGTGTCCTCGCCGCGGAGGTTGCCGCCGTCCGCGGTGAGGTAGAGGCGCCGCCGGTGGATTAACCCCCGCCCGCTGGCATAACCGTCATGGCTCGCATCAATCAGGAACTCGCCACCGGCTTCCTGCCGGTAACAACTCACTGACTGCGGCCGCCGCCCGAGCCCGCCGCCGGGCGCCAGTTCGGCGAGATTGACGTCGTCGACGACGAGGGCGGAGTGCGCGGCAGTCATCCGCCCCGCCTCGCGCCAGGCGCGGGCGAGCGCCGCATCGCTGCCGCGCCAGGATCCGCAGTTGACGATCATCCGCTCGCGCCCGACGCTGAGCTCAAAGCCCAGCGTTCCGGCATGTGCCAGCGTGTCGAGCCCGGAAGGGGCCGGCGCACCACTGTCCATGATGACGACGCATCGCCCGGCGCCAATACGCTGGAACCCGGAATGCGGCGCACTCGACGGCGGCTTGCCGCGGGAATCGGCCTGGTTGA
>JAJFFI010000463.1 GCA_021776755.1 Alphaproteobacteria bacterium
CAGCCGCGCCCGCAGGCTTTCATCGCGCAGGATCCGATCCAGCAGCGGTGCGAGCACGCCGGGCCGGCAGTTGAACTGCAGCGGCTCCGGATGGGATTCCCGGTCGAGCACGATGTTGATCAGGCTGACATATTTCAGCCGCACCACGGCCTGGTAGATCATTGCCGACAGGACCGACACGCGCTGCGTCGAGACGATCGGCACGCCGGCCGCGGCAAGCTCGATGTTGGCGGTGCCGATCTTGATCAGCGCCGCGTCGGACGCCGCGAAGAGGTGCTTCCGGCGTTCCGGGTCGTGCAACAGCGGGATGCGCGCATCTCCGGCGGTTCGCGCCTCGACCAGATCGCGCACGTTCGGCACCACCGGGATCGCCGCGCGGATGCCGGGGTGGCCTCTCTCGAGCCGGTCGAGCGTCGCGAGGAAGACCGGCAGCAGCCGCCCGATCTCGCTCCGCCGGCTGCCCGGCATCAGGCAGAGCAGGGGAGTGTCCGCGGGAATGTCGTTTTCTGTCCGGAACGCCGGCCCGTCGCCGCCGGTGGCGTCCTCGATCGCGGGATAGCCGACGAAGGTCGATGCCAGCCCGTGGACCTCGAAATACGGCGGCTCGAACGGCAGGATGCAGAGCAGGTGGTCGAGGAATTCGGCGATCTCCTTCGCCCGCCCCTTGCGCCAGGCCCACACCGTCGGCGCCACGAAATGAACCAGCGGCGGGCCGTTCGCGCCGAACGCCGCGCGCAGCTTCCGCTGGACCCTGAGCGTGAACGCCGGGGCGTCGATCGTCACCACGGCAGCTGGAGCCTTTGCCTGCACATCGGCGGCGACCTCGCCGATCCGCCGCTTCACCATCGGAATGTGCCGCACCACCTCGGCGAACCCCATGATCGCAAGCTCGCTCATCGGGAACAGGCTTGTCAGGCCCTGTTCGGTCATGCGCGGGCCGCCGACGCCGGTGAACGCCACATGGCCCCCGGTCGCGTCCCTGAGTGCCGCCATCAGCTGCGCGCCCAGCAGATCGCCCGACGGCTCGCCGGCGACCAGATAGACAAGCGAGGATGTTTCAGGCGGTGAATCGTGCATGGTCCGGGCGCTTGGGAAATCCGCTCCGACCTAGCCCTCTGCCACCGGCTTACGCAAACAGAAAATGCATGTTCGGGTTCAGGTCGGTGGGTGCCACATCCTCGAGGGACACCGATCCCTCGAAGCCGGTCATCTGCACGACGGTGTCGCCACCCCGTTGCGTCAACTGCACGTCGTCCGCCGTGATCCCGAACGCCGAGAAATCGAGCACGTCGTGATCCGGCTCATCCCGGCCGGACAGGTCCAGCACGTCCCCCAGGCTCAGGGCATTGCCGTCGCCGGTGTCGAAGTCGGTGATCCGGTCGCGCCCGAAGTCTTGCTCGAAGACGAAGATATCGCCGCCGGCCCCGCCGGACATGATGTCGTTGCCGCCGCCGCCGGTCAGGATGTCCCAGCCCCGGCCGCCTTCCAGGATGTCCCGCCCGTCGCCGCCGTCGAGGACGTCGTTGCCGCGCCCGCCGCTCAGCACGTCGCGCCCGTCGCCGCCATAGAGTTCGTCGTCCCCCCTGCCGCCGCGGAGATCGTCCCGGCCTTCCTCGCCGTACAGGATGTCGTCGTCGCGCCCGCCTCTGAGCGTGTCGCGCCCGGTACCGCCATAGAGGACGTCGTTGCCGCGGCCGCCCAGCAGCTCGTCACGCCCGGCGTCGCCCATCAACTGGTCGTCGCCGTCCTTGCCACGAAGCAGATCATGGCCCGCGCCGCCAAACATCAGGTCGCGCCCCAAGTTGCCGTTCATCACATCGCGGCCGTCGGTGCCGCCCTCGCGGTCATAGGCGAGAAACGCGTTGTCCTGCAGATGATCGATGTCGGTGTTGTTCTGGATTACGTCCGAGAGCGTGATCGCCTTGATTTCGTCGAGCGCCTCGCCTGCAAAGCGGTTCTCGAACCAGAAGCTGTCCCCGTCCCGGAGGCGCGCGAACTGATCGGCCAGCACGCTATGGAACAGCTGACCGACCAGCGCTCCCGTGACCGGATCCTCTGCAAGCCCACCCACGAAGACGTCGATGTCGTCGACGCTCGAATACATTGCGCGGAGGCTTTCGACCACCACATCGCTGGAACTGATTTCACCGAAATCCTCCACCCTCTGAAGACCGAAGGCCTCGCGCGCCGAATTGTAGTCCGGCAAACCGTGATCCCGTCCGCGCTGCACGTTGAGCGCGCCGAGGTCGAGCCCGCCCGCGCCCGGAGGCCCGAACAGGAAACTGCGAATGTCGTCGATCAGCCCGAGATCGATCGCCTGCGCCTCGACCGAACCCAGCCCCCGCAGGGTTTCGTCGATGCCGCCTTCGGTCGTCAGCCGGTCCGGGCGGAAGAACGCCTCGCGCAGCGCCAGATGCCCGAAGGCGCTCTCGCTGCCGTCTTCGGTCAGCCGCTCGAGTGTCGGCGTCAGCATCGAGTGGCCGAGCCGGTAGGCGGCGGTCGCAAAGACGTTTGAAATCTGCGGGTCGATATCCGGGTTGTAGCCCTGGTAGTCGCCGAGCGCGTCCGGACCCAGCAGGATCGGCAGGAACTCGTTGTAGGTGATGTTCTGAATCTCGGCTTCGACGATCGCCTTGGCCGCCTGGTAGAGCTCTTCCGGCGTCATGTCCGGGTTGCGCGCCGCAAGCTCGTCGACCAGCCGGTTGTGCTCACGGACGAAAACCGTGTGGATCGAGGTCAGCCCGACATTCTCGTTGCCGCGCACGTCGCCCACGAGGAACTGGTTGTCCCCGGTCCCGCCGGCGTTCGGTAAACCGTCGATGTTCATCGGCGGCAACTCGCCGACGGATGTGAGCAGCTTGCCGCCCGCGCCGCGGAGTGCAGCCGCGCGCGCCTCGTCCGAGCCATAGACGTTCGAGGCGTCGATGAAAGGCGTGATCTCGTTGACCTGCTCGCGCGCGAAGCCAGTCGTGCCGCCGGTCGCCGGATCGTAGCCCGAGCGCGTCAGCGGAATCATCTGGGTGCCGGAGCTGAACGGGTCGAACTGCGGATCGCCCAGCGGCACCGCAACCGGGAAGAAATCGCTGACATGGCTTTCCCGGGTGAGATCGATGTCGTGATCGATGAACTGGCCCCAGGCCCAGAGATAGGCGCTCGCACCCGCAGCATTGGGAATGTCGCCGCTCTGGGTGAACAGCGTGTTGGAAATCTCGCGCGCGCTTGCCCGCCCGGCGCCCGACGGCGTGTTCAGCCCGTCGCCATAGGCAGACGGTGCCACGCGCAGAAAATTGAGCCCCGCCATGCCGAGCATGGGGTCGTTCGGATTGTTTTCCGAACCGTCAATGTTGCGGATGTCGTCAATCGGTCCGTTGAGCATGCGGAAATACCCCTGTGGTCGTGTCTATGGCGCCGCGGCACTGGCCCCCCCGAGCGTGCGGCACAAAATTTACATACCGGATTAGGTAGGGATTTATCAAGGAAAATAAAAGGTTAACGGAAACGGTTAACGGAATTCCGACAGATTTGGTGGTTAACGCCGCTGCCAAGCCAAGACATTGTGGCAGGCGTACGAATAAAAATCGCGCCGTTAACCAACTGGCCTGGTTCAGACTTTCATTTCGACCGGAAAATTGTCGATCAACCGGGTCTTCCCGACTTTTGCCGCCGCCAGCACCCGCATGGCGCGCCCGTCTCCCCCAGTACCGGGACGGGGCGGCCCCAGATCCTCGGCATCGCGCACGGCGACATACTGCACCGGATCGAACCCCGCCTCGCGCAATTTCGCGGCACCCTGCTCGGCGGCGGCCTCCGGATCGCCGCCCTCCGCCACCGACGCCGCCACCTCGCGCAGCACCACGTTCAGCGTCCCGGCGATGCGCCGCTCGTCCGCCGACAGATACGCATTGCGCGACGACATCGCGAGGCCGTCGTCTTCGCGCACCGTCGGCACGCCGGCGATCTCGACGGGGATATCCAGGTCGCGGGCCATCCGCGTGATGGTCTGCAGTTGCTGCCAGTCCTTCTCACCGAAATACGCGCGGTCCGGCAGGGACTGCAGCAGCAGCTTGGCGACCACGGTCGCCACGCCCTCGAAATGCCCCGGCCGGAACTTGCCCTCCAGCGCTTCGGTCACGCCCGCAACCGACACCGTCGTCGCGAACCCGTCCGGATAGACCTCGTCCACAGGCGGCGCGAACAGCAGGTCCGCCCCGCGCGCCGCCAGCATCTCCGCGTCCTCAGCCTCGCGCCGGGGATAGCGCGACAGATCCTCGCTCGGCCCGAATTGCGACGGGTTCACGAAGATCGTCGAAATCACCTTGCCGTTGCCCGCCGCCGCCGCGTCGATCAGGGTCAGATGCCCCTCGTGCAGCGCTCCCATCGTGGTCACCAGCCCGACCGTCTCCCCCGCCGCCCGCCACCCGCGCACGACCGCGCGCAGGTCCGCAATGGTCCGGACGGTTTTCATTGTATCGACAACCGGAGCTTCACCCTGAGGCGCCCACGGAGCGGGCCTCGAAGGGCGAAGCGGGCCGCATTGCACTCCGGCAACACATCCTTCGAGGCTCCCGCTGGTCGCACCTCAGGATGAAGGGGGAATTGGCCTGCCATCCGTCGCCAGACCTCAGGACGCCTTCTTCGCCTTGGGCTTGTCACCCGTCTTCGCCGCTTTCGGCT
>JAJFFI010000464.1 GCA_021776755.1 Alphaproteobacteria bacterium
TGAACCCGCATTTCATCATCCAGACCATGCCGGTCATGCGCGGGGCCTGCCATGCGCTCCGCGAGGGTTTTATCGAGTCCTACAACGCGGCGATGTTCAACGCGATCTGGGTCGACGGCAAGGACCTGGGCGATCCGAAGGTGATCCATGCGGTGCTCACGGACGCCGGCATGGACGCGGATGCCATCTTTGCCGCCGCGCAATCGCCTGCAATCAAGGCAGACCTCAAGACCCGCACCGAGGACGCCGCCGGCAGCGGCGTGTTCGGCGCGCCGAGCTTTTTTGTCGATGGCACTCTGCATTTCGGCAACGACCGGCTAGACTTCGTGGAAGAGGCCGCACGGGCCGCCTGACGACATTCACAGACCGGGGTTTTTCACCATGTCCAGCCGCGCCAGGATTTTACTGATCGTCGGCGGCGCCATCGCCGCCTTCGTTGCCCTCATCGTCGTGTTCTTCGTGTCGATCTGGAGCCTCACCAGCGGTCCCGCGGATGCCGGCACCGCGTTCCTCGACCAGATCGCCCGGGGCGATGTTTCGGGCGCCTATGCGGAGGCCCACCCGCAACTGCAGCAGGCGACCGACGAGGCGCAGTTTACGCGCTACATGCAGGTCAAGGGCATCACGGCCTACAAGGAGGTGTTCTGGTCGTCGCGCAATATCAGCGGCAATCGCGCCGACCTGAAAGGCAAGGTCCAGACCGCCAATCAGCAATTTGCAGCCGAAATGGTGTTGCTGAAGGACGGCGACCGATGGCGGGTCGCCTGGTTCGCAGTCAAATGACCGGCGGCGCCGTGTGAAACTGGCGCTGGGCGCCTGTGACACCGGCGCTGCATCACCCCTGACAAGAGAAGAGAATGAGCATCCCCAACCAGTTACCCAGCCTGAACTTCGACCTCGGCGAGACCGCCGACATGATGCGCGACTCGGTGATGAGTTTCACCGCCGACGAGATCGCGCCGCGTGCGGCCCTGATCGACGAGAGCAACGAGTTCCCCGAGGACCTCTGGCAGAAGATGGGCGCCCTCGGCATCCTCGGCGTCACCGTCGACGAGGAATACGGCGGCGCGGGCATGGGCTATCTCGAGCACTGTGTCGCGATGGAGGAAGTCTCCCGCGGCTCGGCCTCGGTGGGGCTGTCCTACGGTGCGCATTCGAATCTTTGCGTCAACCAGATCCGGCGCAATGCCTCGCCTGAGCAAAAGGAGAAATACCTCCACAAGCTGGTCTCTGGCGAGCACGTCGGCGCGCTCGCGATGTCGGAGCCGGGCGCGGGCTCGGACGTGGTCGGCATGCGCACCAAGGCCGTGAAGAAGGGCGACCGCTATGTGCTGAATGGTTCGAAGATGTGGATCACCAACGGCCCCGACGCCGACACCTATGTGATCTACGCCAAGACCGAGCCTGACGCCGGGCCGAAGGGCATCACCGCGTTTCTCGTCGAGCGCGACACGCCGGGGTTCACGCAGGCGCAGAAACTCGACAAGCTCGGCATGCGCGGCTCGAACACCTGCGAGCTGGTGTTCGAGGATGCCGAGGTGCCCGAGGAAAACATCATGGGCGGCCTCAACAAGGGCGTCCACGTGCTGATGAGCGGGCTCGACTACGAACGCGCCGTGCTGGCGGCTGGTTCCCTCGGCATCATGCAGGCCTGCATGGATGTGGTCATGCCCTACATCCACGACCGCAAGCAGTTCGGCAAAGCGATCGGCGAGTTCCAGCTGATGCAGGGCAAGATCGCCGACATGTACACCACCATGAACGCGGCCAAGGCCTATGTGTACGCGGTGGCCAAGGCCTGCGACCGGGGCGAGACCACCCGCAAGGACGCCGCCGGCGCCATCCTGTTCGCCGCCGAAAAGGCCACCTGGATGGCGCTCGAGGCGATCCAGTGCCTTGGCGGCAACGGCTACATCAACGAGTTCCCCACCGGCCGCCTGCTGCGCGACGCCAAGCTCTACGAAATCGGCGCCGGCACCAGCGAAGTGCGCCGCATGCTGATCGGCCGGGAGCTGTTTAACGACACGGTCTAGAAAAGCGCCCCCGGGCCGCCGTTCACTGTGGCCGTCCACGGACTTACATGACCAAAGAACGACAGACTTTCCAGGAGCAGTGACCCATGAGTGAGAACGGAAAAGACCCCATCGTCATCGTCGGCGGCGCGCGGACGCCCATGGGCGGGTTTCAGGGCGCGCTGAAGGACGTGCCGGCGCCCGAGCTTGGGGCGGCCGCGATCAAGGGCGCGCTCGACCAGGCGGGGATCTCCGGCGACGACGTCGAAGAGGTCAACATGGGCTGCGTGCTGCCGGCCGGCCTCGGCCAGGCGCCGGCGCGCCAGGCAGCGCATGGCGCGGGCATCCCGTGGGACGCCGGCTGCACGACCGTCAACAAGATGTGCGGCTCGGGCATGAAGGCCACCATGATGGCCTACGACTCGATCGCGGCCGGCCAGAACCGGGTGATGGTCGCGGGCGGGCTCGAGAGCATGACCAACGCGCCCTATCTGATGAAGAAGGCGCGCGGCGGTATCCGCATGGGCCATGACCGGATCTACGACCACATGTTTCTTGATGGCCTCGAGGACGCCTACGAGCCGGGCCGTCTGATGGGCACCTATGCCGAGGACTGCGCCCAGCACTACCAGTTCACCCGCGAGGCGCAGGACGAGTTCGCGATCACGTCGCTCAGCCGCGCCAGGACCGCGAATGAGGACGGCACCTTCAAGGACGAGATCGTCCCGGTCACGGCGAAGACCCGCAAGGGCGAGGTTACGGTCGACCATGACGAGCAGCCGTTTAACGCCAACATCGAGAAGATCCCGACGCTGAAGCCTGCCTTCCGCGAGGGCGGCACGGTGACGGCCGCGAACTCAAGCTCGATCTCCGACGGCGGTGCGGCACTGGTGCTGATGCCGGCGTCCGAGG
>JAJFFI010000465.1 GCA_021776755.1 Alphaproteobacteria bacterium
GGCGCATCCGTTCATCACGTGATTTCCGCTTGGAGGCATCAGCAGGCTTCCGGGTTGGACCCGGTGCGTGTCCTCCTCACCAGGCGTCCGCCTTTTGTTGTGCGCTGCAGCATGATGTCGCCCGGCGTCAAGCACATTCCATGCCAACTTTTACTTGGCGCTAACATTTGGGCTGCTATGAATTAACCATCATGGCAGTCACAGCACGCCTCGACATCCGCCAGGGCCAAACCCTGGTCATGACGCCGCAACTGCAGCAGGCCATCAAACTGCTGCAGCTGTCGAACCTCGATCTCGCCGCCTACGTCGAGGCCGAGCTCGAGAAGAATCCGCTGCTCACCCGCGAAGGCGCGCGCGAGGAAGCAGGCGAAGGGACGGCCCGGGACACCGGCGAAACCGGGCCCGCCTCCGTGCCCGATTCCGCGCAGGACACAGCCGACCTCACTGCTGCTGAAAGCTACGCTCCCACCGGCGACACGCCGCTCGACACCGACTACGAAAACGACTGGCAGCAGGAGGCCGGCGACGGCGGAACGCCTGCACCGGATGCGGCCGCGGCCTACGAAGCAAGCTATTCCGGCGGCGCGTTGCCGTCCTCGGGCGGTGGCTGGGATCCGGACATGCCGGGCCTCGATCAGACCATCGAGGACACGACGAACCTCCGCGACCATCTGGACGAGCAGTTGCGAATGGAATTCGAGGCGCCCGCCGATCTCCTGATCGGCCGTCGCCTGATCGACCTCGTCGACGAGTCCGGCTACCTCTCGAGCGATCCGATGGCGCTCGCCAAAACCCTCGGCGCAGACCCGTCCCGCATCGAGGCTGTGCTCGCCCGCATGCAGCGCTTCGATCCCGCCGGCGTTTTCGCGCGCGATCTCGGCGAATGCCTCGCGATCCAGCTCCGCGAGCTTGACCGTCTCGATCCCGCAATGGAATGCCTGCTCGCGCATCTCGATCTTGTTGCCCGCCGTGACACCCGTGGGCTGATGCGCGAATGTGGGGTCGACGCCGAGGACATCGGCGACATGATCGACGAGATCCGCGCGCTCGACCCCAAGCCTGGCCTCACCTTCGACGCCCCGGTCAGTCAGCCGATCGTGCCCGACGTCCTGATGCGCGCCCGCACGCAGAAAGACGCGGACGGGCCCGCGGAGGAGGGCGCCGCCATCCTGCGGAAAGCCGAAGCCGAGACCGGCACCGGGGCTTGGTCGCTCGAGCTCAACCCCGACACGCTGCCCCGCGTCCTGATCGACAAGAGCTATTACGCCGAGGTCAGCGGTGCGGCCCGGCGCGACGAGGACAAGGAATACATCTCCGAGTGCATGGCGACCGCCAACTGGCTGGTGAAGTCGCTCCACCAGCGCGCCACCACGATTATCAAGGTCGCCACCGAGATCGTCCGCCAGCAGCAGGCCTTCTTCGAGCACGGCGTCGAGTTCCTTCGTCCGATCATCCTCCGCGACATCGCCGACGCCGTCGACATGCATGAAAGCACCATCAGCCGGGTCACCTCGAACAAGTACATCGCAACCCCGCGGGGCATCTTCGAGCTGAAGTATTTCTTCACCACCGCGATCGCAGGGCGCGACGGCGGCGACGCCCATTCCGCCGAGTCCGTCCGCCACCGCATCCGGGCGCTGGTGGAAGAGGAGTCCGCCGACCGGATACTGTCCGACGACCGGCTCGTCGACATCCTGCAGGGCGAGGGCATAGACATTGCCCGCCGGACAGTGGCAAAATACCGGGAATCCATGCGTATTCCGTCCTCCGTGCAGCGCCGCCGCGAGAAGGCGCTCCGGGCCTGAAAGTGTGTATTTTCAATAAGTTAAACCATCTATTGACTCGCGCATCGAGGCTGTCTAGGTTTCGCCGCCGTTCAGATATATATAAGGTTTACCCGCCGGGACACGGCGCGCAGGAAGCGCAGCCCCGGGGAGGAAATCGGCCCTGGGAGGGCCGGTCGGCCAGGGCCGCAAGGGCCCGGCAGACGAAGGGGCAGCCCGCCCGTCAGGCATTTGGCCAGGGCCGGACTGAAAGCAGGACCGCAGGGTAGAATTGCCGATTGGGCGCGGATTTTCGCGCCAGTGATTGCCGACAAGAATACCAACAACTGCCGATCGCAAGACCATGCAATTGACCGTATCCGGGAAGCAACTCGACGTTGGCGAGGCGCTGCAGACGCACGTTCGCGATGCGCTCGACGGCGCCGTGTCGAAGTATTTCGAGAACCCCGTGGAGACCCATGTCGTGTTCTCCCGCGAGGGCGGTCAGTTCCGCTCCGATATTTCGGTGCATGTCGGCAAGGGCATCACGGTGCAGGGCCATGCCGATTCGGGCGACCCCTATGGCGCGTTCGAGCAGGCGGCCGACCATATCGCCAAGCGGCTGCGGCGCTACAAGGACCGGCTTCGCGACCATCATCGCGGCACCAAGGAAATGCCAGACGAACCCAACGCCCAGTCCTATGTCATCGAGGACGATGGTGGCGCTTCGGGCAATACCGACGAGCCGGTGATCATCGCCGAGATGGCGACCAACGTGCCGACGCTCTCGGTCGGCGAAGCTGTGATGCGGATGGATCTTTCGAACCGCCAGCAGTTGATGTTCCGCAACCGGGCCCATGACGGGCTCAACATGATTTACCGGCGCGACGATGGAAACATCGGCTGGGTCGATCCGCGCGGCAACCGCGCCATCGACGAATAGTCAGCGCCAAAAACCCGAGACATGTGACCAACGGATAACCTTATGCAGCTTTGTGACATGATCAAACCCGACGCCGTGATCCCGAACCTGAAAGCGACCAGCAAGAAGCAGGCGCTGCAGGAACTGGCCCGCAAGGCCGCCGAGATCACCGGAGCCGAGGAGCGCGCGGTGTTCGATGTGCTGCTTGAGCGCGAGCGCCTCGGCACCACCGGCGTCGGCAACGGCATCGCGATCCCGCACGGCAAGCTGCCGGGGCTCGAGCGCATTCACGTGATATTCGCGCTCTCCGAGGAGCCGTTCATGTTCGACTCGTTCTACGACCTTGCGGTCGATCTGCTTTTCCTGCTGCTGGCCCCCGAAGACGCCGGCGCCGATCACCTGAAGGCGCTGGCCAAAATCTCCCGCCTGCTCCGCGAAGGCCAGTTCTGCGACAAGCTCCGCGGCTCCGAGAAGGCAGACGCCCTCTACGGCCTCCTGATGGACGCGACGACGCCGAAAGCGGCGTAGTCTTCCCACGAAAATTTTCTCATCCTGAGGAGCGCGTCCCGCCCATCAGGGGCGCGCGTCTCGAAGGACGCACTGACTTGGGCCCCTGGTTCCGCAAACCCAGAAAGGTACCAGGTACCTTTTTGCGCTGAGGCCGAGAGGGGCCGGCACCCTCGATCGACTCAGGGCCGCAGTGCCTCTGTGGTAAATCTTTTGGCTCCGGCACCCCCGCATCCCGGAAATTGGCGCTTGCCCACGTTGGCGCGCTTGGCAAACTGCTCGCCAGCTTCGAACCGAAGAGGTCTCCATGCTCCAACTCCGCCCCAACTGCGAAGCCTGCGACAAGGACCTGCCGCCGGACGCAGCCGACGCCATGATCTGCTCCTATGAGTGCACCTTCTGCGCCGATTGCGTGGACGGTCTGCTGCACAACGTCTGCCCGAATTGCGGCGGCGGCTTCACCCGCCGGCCGATCCGCCCCGCAACCGTCCGGCGCGAGGGCACAGGCCTGCCCAATCATCCGGCCTCGGCCGAGCGCAAATCCCTCAAGCGCAGCCGCGAGGACATCGCCGCGTTCGCCGAGACGCTCAAGGACATCCCGCCGGTCGAGCGATAATGCCCCCGGAGTACAGATGAAATTCTTCCTCGATGAGGCCACGACCTTCACCGGCGCCGCGGCATGGGATGCCCTCGACATCGCCGAGATCGACGGCGCCACCGTCCGCCTGCACTGGACCGACGCGCCCTACAAGTGGCACGTCAACGACGGCGATGAGGTTTTCGTGGTGCTGGATGGTGCGGTGGACATGCACTGGAAAGACGGGCGGGGCGCGGAACAAATCACCCGCCTCGGGCCCGGCCAGTTCTGCCATGCAGGCCCCGGCGACGAGCACGTCGCGCACCCGGCAGGCGCCGCCCGCATCCTGGTGATCGAGCGCAAGGGCAGCGTCTGAAGCTGGCTCGCCTAGTGCGCGCTGACCGCTTCCATGTCGTTCTGGACGATGCTGGCGAGTGCCAGCTCGCGAGTGGCGGCCATGGCCAGCGCCTCGCCGTTGGCGGCGTGGATGGCCCAGGCGGCGGTCGTGCTCCCTTCGCCGTCGTCGGCCCGCACCTGCTTCACGTAGGCGACTTCGTTGACCCCGAGACCCTCGAGGGCTTCCGGGCTAAGGGCGCGCAGGTCGGCAATGTAGTCGCGGGGATCGTTCATCGTGTCATTGGTCATGGTCTTGCTCCTTGACGCCGCGTGTCAGGCCACTCAGGCCCCGGGCGTCACGTCGATGGTTTCTCCCCCTGCCTTGGCATTCGCGGTTGCGATCTCGATGGTGCGGCGCCGGGTCTCGACCTCGGGCCGCCTGAGGTCGATGTCGAGCAGGCCGTTGTCGAGGGTCGCGCCCTCGATCTCGAGGCCTTCGGCCAGCACGAAGGTGCGCTGGAACTGGCGTGCGGCGATGCCCCGGTGCAGGTACTCCCGGGTCTCGTCGTCGGCCTGCTTGCCGCGGATCACCAGCTGGTTGCCCTCGACCTCGACCGAAAGCTCGTCACTGGTGAAGCCCGCCACCGCGAGCGTGATGCGGAGCCCGTTCGGGCCGGTTTGCTCGATGTTGTAGGGCGGATAGCCGTCGTTCGGCAGCTTCGCGATCCGGTCGAGCATCTGCTCGAACTGGTCAAAACCAAGCATCAACGGGCTGTTCAGAACCGATTGTCGGGACACGCGCGGTCTCCTCCTGTGAGCGAGATACTCTCGCGAACCCGGAGGCGCACGAGCGGCGGATATCAATCAGACAGCCCGTCACGCGGCACTGCCTGCTTCTCAAATATGGGGTGTTTCGGGGTGTTTTCAATGTTGCAAGGTCGCCAGCAAAGCGAGGCACAAGACCAATCTTATCCTGAGAAGCGCGCGACCGCGCGCGTCTCGAAGGACGCACCACGTTCCTGCATCCATCCTTCGAGACGGCGCGCTGCGTCTCTTCAGGATGAAACAAGAGTTTCTGGCGCTAGCAGATCCCGGCTATCACTTCCTCTTCATGATGTGACAGCGTCGGTTTGCATCTCCGAAGACGGCGCGTTCATGCCGTCGTCGAAAAATGCTTCGTCTCATGTGGTGGGCAGGTCTATGGCGACAGTTCTGATCCGCCTTGGGTAGGCGAATTGGCGGAGCCGGTTCCACCAGACGTCTTAGATGTGTTCTTGGACGCACTGACCGGTGTTTCGCCCCGCTTAAGGGCAACGCATTTCCGCTCGACCGCTGCCAGATCCGCCGCCCGCCGCCTCAAGTTGTATTCGCGAATTGCATTTTGGTCCTGGCACGCGGACCTCTTGTTGTCGCTGAGGTTACCTATGCTCCCGGACTCACTCGTTTCGCAGGCTTCCGGAATCTTGCCCTCGTACTTGGCCATCACGGCAGCCTTTTTGCTGGCACACCAGGCTTCCGCGTCCTTCGCAGACATCTTCTTCCCCGTCTGCCGGGATTTCGCCTTCGTG
>JAJFFI010000466.1 GCA_021776755.1 Alphaproteobacteria bacterium
TGGGCCAATGGCGAGTACCTCGACGAAGCGCGGTCCGAGATCAATCGGATTTTCCGCGACCGCCGCACCGACGAGGTCGGCGAGATCGACATCCGCCTGCTCGACTACCTGCACGTCTTCAAGAACACAATCGAGTACGACAAGCCGCTCGAAATCATCTGCGGCTACCGCTCACCCACCACGAACACGCGCCTTGCCGAAGTGAACGGCGCCGTCGCCAAGCGCAGCTTTCACATGCGCGGCATGGCGATCGACGTACGCGCACCCGGCCTCGAGCTCGAGAAACAGGCGATGGCGGCCTATGAGCTCAACGTCGGCGGCGTCGGGTACTACCCCGCATCGAATTTCGTCCACATGGACGTGGGCCCGCCCCGCACCTGGGGCCGCCTGAAAAGAATCGTCAAGAACCGGAAAACGGCGGGGAAACCTGCCGCCAGCAAAAGCACCGGCTGACGACGCCACCCGTTTGGAGAGGTGGGAAGGGGCCGCGCCTGACAAGGGCGCGGCCCCTTCATTTCAAAATCGGAACAAGGACAGTTAGGGCGCGTTCCTGGAGTCGCAACTGACCGGCACCGCCACGACGGCCGGGCCTTCGATGGCGGGGCCGGTGATCTTGCAGGGCCAGGGGATCTGCACCGACCAGGCGAAGCGCTGCACGCGCGGACCCTTGCGCTTCTTCGGCACAAGCTTCTCCCAGGCTGGCGGGCGGTGGAAGGAAAGGCTGAGCCCGCGCGCCCACGGCCAGTTGGTGGTCTCGTCGGAGGCGAACCGCACGCCTGTGAGCCAGATCACCGGGCCGGGCGTCGTGCGGCTGATTTCATAGGCGCCGTCGGTCAGCGCAGCATCGACCTTGATCCACCTGCTTTCGCCGGCCGGCACCTGGATCGGCGCGGTTGCGCCCTTGGCGATCATCGTGGTGGCCTTGCCGGGATTGAGAAAGCGCAGCCAGAGGCCCCGCGTTTCGGGAGGGTCGCGGGTCACGGGGGTCTCGGGCGTCAACCGGACCCGGGACCCGGTGTGCAGCCAGACCCGGCCGAAGAACTGCGGGATCGAGAACACCACGTAGCGCACGTTCTTGTCTTTCGCGAGCCACTGCCCTTCCTCCGCCGTCTTCGCCATGCCGCGGTAGTAGATCGCACCGTATTTGTTGGCGCCGTAGGTTGAGTAGAGAAACAGCGCGAGCTCGTCGCGATACAGCAGCCGGTCGCCCGGCTTGAGCGAGTCGATGACCCGGGTGTGGAGCGCGGGGTCGATGTCCATCCGTCCCCAGTTGGTCATGAACCCGGTCTTCTCCTTGAGCGCGGCTGCCCCCGTGATGGTCTGCGCAAAGAGCGTGTACCCGGCCAGCACGGCCGCGAGACCGATCACGAGCAAGCGGAGCGACGAACGCAGGCCGTCGAGGGCAAAGGGCGGGCGGCGAAGCGCCAGCGCCCAGACCGCGGCCCCCGCAAGTCCCGCCACCGCGACACAGACCGGGATCCACACCCGATGGAAGAGCTCGGCCGGATAGTAGGGCAGGACATACACGAGACTGCCGAGCGCGATCAGCACGACGAGGCCCGAGAACGCGAAGACCCGCCAGCGGCGCTCGGCGGGCACCGCAAAAACCCCGGCGGCAGCGAGGATCAGCACGCCCGGCCCGCCGTAGGACTTGAGCCAGCCGAACACGACCTTGCCCGCACCCTTGAGGTTGCCGACGAAACCTTTCTGCCAGGTCCAGTTTTCCGGCGGATAGAACATCGTGAACCGCAGCACCGGGTCGGTCACGATCAGCCCGAGAAATGTGGGCGAGGCGGCGGCGATGCCCGACGCAAACGCCGTGATCCAGACTCCGCGGGTGCGTTCCTCCGCGAACGCCAGCCACAGCAGGATCGCGATGCCGCTGTGGATCTGGCCCGCCGGATGGGTCCAGACCGCGATCAGGCAGACGATCGGCAAGAGCCAGGCCATCGCCCTGACCCGGGCCGCGATTGCCGCCCACGCCAGCAGCCCGATGCCGTAAGCGAGGTTGCCCGGCACGATCCAGTGGGTGCCGTGAAATCCGGGATAAACGCCGAACGCGAGCAGGAACAGCGCGACGCCGGCGGCCCCCGCCCCGAAGAGCGCATACAGCAGCCAGGCCGTGCCGGCCGCGATCATGGCCGCACCCAGCACCGAAATCGCGTCGAGCGCGTTTTCCCAGCTCAGTCCCGCGTGGTGCAGGCCGAGCACTGCCGCCGAATGGACCGGGTGATAGATGTAGACGAAGCGGTGGAAACGCCGGAGGCGGAGGTCGTTCTGCTGCCGCGTTGCATCGGCGGCGGGCTGCATCTGGGCCCGCGTATCCACAAGGGCCGGACAGCGCTGGCGGAAGCAGTCCTGCATCTGCCGAGCCTTCGAGAGGTACGAATAGGCATCCGCCGTGCCGGCCGGCGTCTCGCGAAACTTGATCGGGATCACGATGACGGAGAGCTGGCAGATGAAATAAAGCGTGATGCCGAAGGCAAAGATCAGCCGCCCCACCGTTTTCGCGGTGAAGGTCGAGGCGGAGGCAGACAGGGCGCGGGAGGCAGTCGTCATCGGGAGTTTCCTGACGCCCACCACTATCGCAAATTCATGAACGAGCGGGAAATACGCGCGGCCTGGCCGCCTTCGTCAGATGCGCGGCGTGAATCCGGCGACGCTCTTGTAGGGGTCGGGCCACTCCATCTCGTACCCCTGCTCCCAGGCGGCATGCCGCGTCCAGTAGGGATCGTAGAGATGCGCCCGCGCCATGACACAGAGATCGGCGCGCCCGGCAGCAAGGATCGAGTTCACGTCCTCGAACGACGAAATCGCGCCAACGGTCATGGTCGGAATGCCGGCCTCAAGCCGCACCCGGTCCGAGAACGGCGTCTGGTAGAGCCGGCCGTAAAGCGGCTCCTGATCGGCCACCACCTGGCCCGCCGAGACGTCGACAATGTCGCAGCCGTGGGCCTTGAGCATCGTGCCGATCTTCACCGCTTCGCTGCCGGTGTTGCCGCCCTCTTTCCAGTCGGTCGCGGAAATCCGCACGGATATGGGCTTTTCCTCGTGCCAGACGGCGCGGACGGCGTCGAACACCTCGAGCGGAAAGCGCATCCGGTTCTCAAGGCTGCCGCCGTAGTCATCGGTGCGTTTGTTGGTCAGCGGGGAAATGAAGGTCGAGAGCAGATAGCCGTGGGCGAAATGCAGCTCGAGAATATCGAACCCCGCCTCTTCGGCCATTTTTGCCGCACGCACGAAGTCGTCGCGAACGCCGTCCATGTCATCCCGCGTCATCTCGCGCGGCACCTGGTTGTCGTCGCGGTAGGGCAATGCGGACGGCGCCATGATCTCCCAGGTCTCGTCCTCGGGCAACGGATCGTCGATGCCTTCCCAGGCGAGCTTGGTCGCGGCCTTGCGTCCGGCATGCGCCAGCTGGATGCCGATCCGGGCGCGGCTTTGGCGGTGCACGAAATCCGTGACCCGCTTCCACGCGGTGACGTGTTCCGGCTTGTAGAGCCCGGCGCAGCCCGGCGAGATTCGCCCCTCGCGGCTGATGTCGGTCATCTCCGTCATCACCAGCCCGGCGCCGCCCAGCGCCCGGCTGCCGAGATGCACGAGGTGCCAGTCGTCGATGGTGCCGTCGTCCGCCAGGTACTGGCACATGGGCGAGACCACGACGCGGTTCTTGAGCGTCAGGCCACGGAGCTTGAAAGGCGTGAACATCGGCGGTGGCGGCGGATCAGCCGGCACGTTCACGCCCGACTGGTTCGCGGCCTCGGCGGCGAACCAGGCATCGATGCGGTCGGTGTAGCCGGGATCGCGAAGCTTGAGGTTCGCATGGCTGATCCGGAGCGAGCGGGTCAGCAGCGAAAAGCCGAACTGGATCGGCGAGAGGGTGTCGTAATAGCGCTCGGTTTCCTCGAACCAGCGGAGCGAGGTGCGGGCCGCGCGCTGGGTGCTTTCGACCTGGGGCTTGCGCTCTGCCTGGTAGGCCTCGAGGGCTTCCGGGATCGTGTCCGTCTTCTCGATGGCGCCGGCGAGCGCGATCGCGTCTTCCATCGCGAGCTTGGTGCCCGAGCCGATGGAGAAATGCGCCGTGTGGCACGCATCGCCTGCAAGCACGACATTACCGTGCCGCCAGCTCTCGCAGGTCACGATCGGAAAGTTCCGCCAGTGCGAGCGGTTGGTGATGATCTCGGCGTCGCGGATATAGGGGCGCAGCAAGTCGGCGGCGAAGGCCTTGGTTGCGTCCTCGTCGGTGACGGAGAGCCCGGTCTTCTCGAACGTGTCGTCGGTGCATTCCAGAATGAGCGTCGAGCGGCCCTCCATGTAGCGATAGCAATGGGTGCGCCAGAGCCCGGCGTCGCTCTCGATGAAATGGAAGGTGAAGGCCGGAAACGGGAAGTCGCTGCCGAGCCAGACGAACTGGTTGGGCCGGAAATCCACGTTGGGGCCGAAGCTCTCCTTGTACTGCTCGCGGACCATGCTGTTCACGCCGTCGGCAGCGAACACCAGATCGCAGTCGCGCCAGTTCTCGGGGTCGCCGAACTCGGTCTCGAACGAGATATTCACGCCGAGCTCGGCCGCGCGGGTTTGCAGG
>JAJFFI010000467.1 GCA_021776755.1 Alphaproteobacteria bacterium
TCGCGCCGCGGCATCGACAAGGATGAGCGTGCGCTCGCGATCGAGCGTGCGGAAATTGCGCGTCTCGCCAAGGATCGCGACGACGAGAAGGCGATCCTCGAGCGGAACCACACCTCGCGCCTGAACGACCTGCTGCTGAACAAGCAGGCGTCGGGCGGGCCGAAGGGCATGAAGGACAGCACCCGGATCACGGAAGCCGTGCTGGCTGATCTGACCCCGGGTCAGATCCGACAGATCACGGTGAAGAACGACAAGGTGATGTCCGAACTCGAGGCACTCAACAAGCAGTTCGAGGACTCGATCGCAGCCCTCGAGTCGCGTTTTGAGGACAAGGTCGAGAAGCTGCAGCGGGGCGACGAGCTGCCCCCGGGTGTGATGAAGATGGTCAAGGTCTTCGTCGCAACCAAGCGCAAGCTGCAGCCGGGCGACAAGATGGCCGGCCGTCACGGCAACAAGGGCGTCATTTCCAAGATCATGCCGATCGAGGACATGCCGTACCTTGAGGACGGAACGCCGGTCGACATCGTGCTGAACCCGCTGGGCGTGCCGTCGCGCATGAACGTCGGGCAAATCCTGGAGACGCATTTGGGCTGGGCCGCGCGCGGTCTCGGCGTGCAGCTTCGCGAGATCGTCGAGCAGGTGCAGCGCGACAACGCCAAGACCGACAGCATCAAAAAGTACCTCAAGGAAGTGTATGGCCCGGATGTCTACAAGGAAGACATCCAGAACATGCAGGACGGCGAGGTGATGGAGCTTGCCAGCAACCTCGTGGACGGCATCCCGATGGCGACCCCGGTGTTCGACGGCGCCCGCGAGGATGACATCAACAACCTGCTGGAGAAGGCAGGCCTTGCGACCTCGGGTCAGGTGACCCTGATCGACGGCCGCACGGGCGAGACTTTCGACCGCAAGGTGACAGTGGGCTACATCTACATGCTCAAGCTCCACCATCTGGTCGATGACAAGATCCACGCGCGTTCCATCGGGCCGTACAGCCTCGTGACCCAGCAGCCGCTGGGAGGCAAGGCGCAGTTCGGCGGCCAGCGCTTCGGCGAAATGGAGGTCTGGGCGCTTGAAGCTTACGGCGCCGCCTACACGCTGCAGGAGATGCTGACCGTGAAATCGGACGACGTGGCCGGACGGACGAACGTCTACGCCAAGATCGTCCGCGGCCAGGACACCTTCGAGGCCGGTATTCCCGAGAGCTTCAATGTGCTCGTCAAGGAACTCCGCTCGCTGGGCCTGAACGTGGAACTGCAGAACGGCGCCTGAAACGAACCTACCGAACACCGGTGCGGCGGCGGTCCTCTCCCCAGAGGTCCCGCGCCGCACCGGACGACCGGCCGCCTGACGGCCGGACACAGTTACGAACAGGAGACTGTTAATGAACGAGTTGATGAGCATTTTCGGCCCGTCCCGGAAGACCGAGGAATTCGATCACATCCGTATCTCGATCGCTTCCCCGGAACGCATCCGGTCGTGGTCGTTCGGCGAAATCAAGAAGCCGGAAACCATCAACTACCGGACCTTCAAGCCGGAACGCGACGGGCTGTTCTGCGCGCGCATCTTCGGGCCGATCAAGGACTACGAGTGCCTGTGCGGCAAGTACAAGCGCATGAAGTTCAAGGGCATCGTCTGCGAGAAGTGCGGCGTCGAGGTGACCTTGCAGAAGGTGCGCCGCGAGCGGATGGGCCACATCGAGCTTGCCGCCCCCTGCGCGCACATCTGGTTCCTGAAGTCGCTGCCCTCGCGCATCGGCCTGCTGCTCGACATGACGCTGCGGGACCTCGAGCGCGTGCTCTATTTCGAGCACTACATCGTGACCGAGCCCGGGTTGACCGATCTCAAGCAGATGCAGCTCCTGAGCGAGGACCAGTACCAGGTCGCGCTCGACGAGTATGGCGACGACTCTTTCACCGCCCAGATCGGCGCCGAGGCCATCAAGCGGCTGCTTTCGGAGATCGAGCTCGAAGATGAGCGCAAGACCATCCGCATAGACCTCAAGGAGACCAAGTCCGAGGTCAAGCGGAAGAAGTTCGTCAAGCGCCTGAAGCTGGTCGAGGCATTCATGGAGTCGGGCACCCGCCCCGAGTGGATGATCATGGACGTGATCCCGGTGATCCCGCCGGAACTCCGCCCGCTGGTGCCGCTCGACGGCGGCCGGTTCGCGACGTCGGATCTGAACGATCTCTATCGCCGGGTGATCAACCGGAACAACCGCCTCAAGCGCCTGATCGAGCTCCGCGCGCCGGAGATCATCGTCCGCAACGAAAAGCGCATGCTGCAGGAAGCGGTCGATGCGCTGTTCGACAACGGCCGCCGGGGCCGCGTCATCACGGGCGCCAACAAGCGCCCGCTGAAGTCGCTCTCCGACATGCTGAAGGGCAAGCAGGGCCGGTTCCGCCAGAACCTGCTCGGCAAGCGCGTCGATTACTCGGGTCGGTCGGTTATCGTGGTCGGGCCGGAGTTGAAGCTCCATCAGTGCGGGCTGCCGAAGAAGATGGCGCTCGAGCTCTTCAAGCCGTTCATCTACGCCAAGCTCGAGCAGCGTCTGCTGGCCACCACCATCAAGGCCGCCAAGCGCATGGTCGAGAAGGAGCGCCCGGAAGTCTGGGATATTCTTGAAGAAGTGATCCGCGAGCATCCGGTGCTGCTGAACCGCGCGCCGACGCTCCATCGCCTCGGCATCCAGGCGTTCGAGCCGGTGTTGATCGAGGGCAAGGCGATCCAGCTGCATCCGCTGGTCTGCACCGCGTTCAACGCTGACTTCGACGGCGATCAGATGGCCGTCCACGTGCCGCTGTCGCTCGAAGCCCAGCTCGAGGCCCGCGTGCTGATGATGTCGACCAACAACATCCTCAGCCCGGCCAACGGCAAGCCGATCATCGTGCCGTCGCAGGACATCGTCCTGGGTCTCTACTACCTGACCCAGGAACGCCGCGACCATGTCGGCGAGGAAGTCGAGATCGACAAGAAAGACGCGCTCAAGGGCGCGATCGAGAGCGAGGGGGTGATCATTGCCGACCCCAAGAAGCTGCTCGATGAAGTCGATCTCTCCGACCAGGCGGCGGTGCTCAAGGACCTCAAGGCCGGCAAGCTCAAGGCCTACCGGCTGCCGCGTTTCTCCTCGATGGGCGAGGTGCACCACGCGCTCGACAGCGGTGTGGTGACGCTGCACACGCCGATCAAGATGCGGGTGCGGACATTTGACGAGGACGACAAACCGATCCGCAAGGTGACCGTCACGACGCCGGGCCGCATGCTGCTGTCCGAACTGCTGCCGTACTCTCCGCGGGTGCCGTTCGATCTCATCAACCAGCTCCTGACCAAGCGCGAGATCACCAACGTGATTGACGAGGTCTACCGGCACTGCGGCCAGAAGGAGACGGTAATCTTCGCTGACCGCATGATGAGCATGGGCTTTAGCTATGCGTGCAAGGCCGGCATTTCGTTCGGCAAGGACGATCTCGTGATCCCCGCGGCCAAGGTCAAGCTGGTCGAGGAGACCGAGGAAAAGGTGCTGGAATACGAAGCCCAGTACCAGGACGGCCTCATCACCCAGGGCGAGAAGTACAACAAGGTCGTCGATGCCTGGTCGGAATGTACCGACCGCGTGGCCGAGGAGATGATGGCTGTCATTTCCACGGACAAGCCGGGCGAGCCGATCAACTCGGTGTTCATGATGGCGCACTCCGGTGCCCGTGGCTCGGCAGCCCAGATCAAGCAGCTTGCCGGCATGCGCGGCCTGATGGCCAAGCCCGACGGTTCGATCATCGAGACGCCGATCATCTCGAACTTCAAGGAAGGCCTGTCGGTGCTCGAGTACTTCAACTCGACCCATGGCGCCCGTAAGGGCTTGGCCGATACGGCGCTCAAGACCGCGAACTCGGGGTATCTGACCCGGCGTCTGGTCGATGTCGCGCAGGACTGTATCGTCACCGAAGACGACTGCAAGACCAAGGACGGCCTGACCGTGAAGGCGGTGGTCGAGGGCGGCGAAGTCATCGCGCCCCTCGGCGAGCGCATCCTGGGTCGGAGTGCGGCCGACGCGGTGAAAGACCCGCTTTCGGGCGACGTCATCCTCAAGGCGGGCGCGCCGATCACGGAGCCCGAGGTTCTCGCGATCGATGCGGCCGGGATCGAGTCGATCAAGATCCGCTCGGTACTGACCTGCGAGACCAAGGTCGGCGTCTGCGGCCTGTGCTACGGACGCGATCTCGCCCGCGGCACGCCGGTCAACGTCGGCGAAGCGGTGGGTGTTATCGCCGCCCAGTCGATCGGTGAGCCGGGCACCCAGCTGACGATGCGGACGTTCCACATCGGCGGTGCGGTCCAGCGAGGTGCTGAGCAGTCTTCGGTCGAGGCGGCCTATGACGCCAAGATCGAGATCAGCAACAAGAATGTGGTGCGGAACAGCGAAGGCATCGACATCGTGATGGCCCGGAACACCGAGGTCGTGCTGGTCGACGACAAGGGTCGCGAGCGCGCCCGTCACCGGGTACCGAACGGCGCCCGTCTGCTGGTCGAGGATGGCCAGGAGGTCTCGAAAGGCGACAAGCTCGCGGACTGGGATCCGTACACCATCCCGATCATCACCGAAAAGCCGGGCATCGCGCACTACATCGATCTCGTCGAGGGTCTCTCGATGCGAGAGGTCATGGACGAGGCAACCGGCATCGCCAACAAGGTGGTCATCGACTGGAAGCAGCAATCGCGTGGCGCCGATCTCAAGCCGCGAATCACGCTCCGGACGGGCAAGACGACCAACAGTCAGGTGGTCGAGCTTTCGAACGGGATCGAGGCCCGCTACTTCATGTCGGTCGACGCAATCCTGTCGGTCGAGAACGGGGCCGAGGTCAAGGCCGGCGACGTGCTCGCCCGTATTCCGCGGGAAAGCTCGAAGACGCGCGACATCACCGGCGGTCTGCCGCGGGTCGCCGAGCTCTTCGAGGCGCGCAAGCCCAAGGACTTCGCAATCATCGCCGAGGGTCCGGGCCGGATCGAGTTCGGCAAGGACTACAAGACCAAGCGGCGAATCATCGTGAACCCCGAGGAGGGCGAGCCCAAGGAGTACATGATCCCCAAGGGCAAGCACATCTCGGTCCAGGAAGGTGACTTCGTCGAGCGCGGCGATCTTCTGATGGACGGCAATCCGGTCCCTCACGACATCCTGCATGTGCTGGGTGTCGAGGAACTGGCGCGCTATCTGATCAGCGAGATCCAGGACGTCTATCGTCTGCAGGGCGTGAAGATCAACGACAAGCACATCGAGGTGGTGGTCCGCCAGATGATGCAGAAGGTCGAGATCACCAACCCGGGCGAAACCACGTTCCTCGTCGGCGAGCAGATCGACCGTTCGGAGTTCGAGGAGGTCAACGCCAAGGCCAAGAAGGAGCGGCACGCGCAGGCCGAGGCCATTCCGGTGCTCCAGGGCATCACCAAGGCCTCGCTGCAGACCAAGTCGTTCATCTCGGCGGCGTCCTTCCAGGAGACCACCCGAGTGCTGACCGAGGCCGCCGTCAACGGCCGGATCGACACGCTCGAGGGCCTCAAGGAGAACGTCATCGTGGGCCGCCTGATCCCGGCCGGCACCGGCTCGGTCATGTCGCGGCTGCGGCGGGTCGCCAACGAGCGGGACAAGGAGATCATGGACCGCACGGCGGACGACGAGCCCGAGATGCTCGAGGAAGAGAAGACTTCGGCCTGACGCAGATCACGGAGCCGGCGCCTGGAAGCGAATTCCGGGCGCCGGCTCCCGCGATCCCTGCCCGGAACCTCGTTCCTGGGC
>JAJFFI010000468.1 GCA_021776755.1 Alphaproteobacteria bacterium
GTTCGCCGTTCTCCCGCGCCGCATCGATGATCTTGTCGTCGATATCGGTGAGATTCCGGACGTAGGTGACTTTGGGATAGAGATGCCGCAGCAGCCGGTTCAGCACGTCGAACACGACGACCGGACGCGCATTGCCGATATGGGCGCGGTCGTACACGGTCGGACCGCACACATACATCCGGATGTGGTGGTCGTCGGCCGGTTTGAACGCCTCTTTCCGGCGCGTCATCGTGTTGTGGACCTGCAGGGGCATGGTCTCGATTAATCCAATTCAAGCAAGAGAATCAGAGATTTCGCCCCCGGAACGGACCCCGCGGGGCAAGCGCCGAAAGGTCTAGCAAAACATCCGGCGGAAATCCAATGCCGGGGCGACTACCCCTCGACCCGGAACTTGTTGGTTATCGGGTAGCGGCGGTCGCGGCCAAAGGCGCGGCTGGTGATTTTCACGCCGGGCGGCGCCTGGCGGCGCTTGTATTCGGCGAGATCGAGCATGCGCCAGACCCGTTGCACCGTCTCTTTCGGATGACCGCGGGCGACAATTTCGTCGATGCCCTTCTCGGCTTCGATCAGGCACTTCAGAATATCGTCGAGCACGTCGTAGGGCGGCAGCGTGTCCTCGTCCTTCTGGTCGGGCTTCAGTTCAGCAGACGGCGGCTTGCTGATGATGCGTTCGGGCATGACCGGCCCGTCCGGCCCGAGGGCGCCCGACGGAAACGTCTCGTTGCGCCAGCAGCAAAGCTCGAACACCTTGGTCTTGTAGACATCCTTCAGGACCGAATAGCCGCCACACATGTCGCCATAGAGCGTGGCATAGCCGACCGACATCTCGGACTTGTTGCCAGTCGAAACCACCATGTGCCCGAACTTGTTGGAGAGCGCCATCAGCGTCATCCCCCGGGCGCGGGACTGGATGTTCTCCTCGGTGACACCCTTGTCTTGGCCCCCAGAATCTTGGGCGAACTGCGGCGCCAGCATCTCGTCGAACGCCTCCATCGCCGGGCCGATGGAAATACTGTCGTAGGCAATGCCCAGCATATCGGCGGCCGCTTCCGCGTCTTCGAGGCTGTCGCCGGACGTGTAGGGCGACGGCATCATCACCGCCTTGACCCGGTCCGGGCCCAGCGCGTCGGCGGCGACCGCGGCCGTCAGCGCCGAGTCGATGCCGCCCGACATGCCGAGGATCACCCCCTTGAAGCCGTTCTTGTTCACGTAGTCGCGGAGCCCAAGGGTCATCGCGTTGTAGACCGCGTCGAGCCCGTCGTTGGCCGGAACGACCTCGCCCTTCGCACACACCCAACCGTCAGCGTCGCGGGACCAGGCGGACGTCACAACCGCCTCCTGCCAGCGCGGCATCTGAAGCCGCAGCGCGGCGTCGCCCGCCAGCACAAAAGACGCACCGTCGAATACCAGCTCATCCTGGCCGCACATCTGGTTCACGTAGATCATCGGCAATCCGCATTCGGTGATGCGCGCAACAGCCTGGTTCATGCGGTGATCGGTCTTGTCCTCTTCGTAGGGCGAGCCGTTGATCACGATCAGCAATTCCGCACCCGACTCATCGAGACACTCGGTCACGTCCGGGTACCACATGTCCTCGCAGACCATCACGCCGAGCCGCACGTCGCGAAAATTCACCGGCCCCGGCATCGGCCCGGTTGCGAACACGCGTTTTTCGTCGAAGACGCCGTAGTTCGGCAGTTCATGCTTGAGGCGGACGGCCGCAATCTCTCCCCCATCGAGCAGCAATGCGGCGTTGTAGAGCTTGCCGTCCTCGCGCCACGGCGTGCCGATCAACAGAGCCGGGCCGCTCTTCGTCTCGGCCGCCAACTCCCTTACCGCGGCCTCGATCCGATCCTGGAAGAACGGCTTCAGCACGAGGTCCTCAGGCGGATATCCCGAGACGACCAGTTCCGAAAATACCACCAGATCCGCGCCCTGCTTTGCCGCATTGGCGCGTGCTGCACGGATCTTCCCGGTGTTGCCCGAAATGTCGCCAACCGTCGGATTGATCTGGGCGAGCACGATGTTGAGGGTGTCGGTCATGTCTGAATGTCTTGGGACAGCGGGTCACGGGGTTATTGCGCGCCGAAGGAATACACAATCGCGGCGCATCGCGGAAGCGTCTGCTTGGCGGACCTGACGCTCACGCAGGGTTGTCTTGATGCAGTCACATGTCGATGCGAATAATGTGAAATGCCCATCCAGGGGGGCGGGGTGGAATAAACCGGAAAAGGAATTAACGGCGGGACAGGGCGGCCGCCGGAATTGTGCAACGGAGGCGACGTCATGAAGTTTCTCGCTGTTCACCCAGGCCCGCTGATGTACACGAAGATATTCCTGCGGCTTGAACCGCTGGGGCTTGAAGTGGTCGCGGAGGCCGCGCGAAAGGCCGGGCACGACGTCCGCCTGATCGACCTCCAGGTTGAGAGCCACGACGATTACTTCGCCATGCTCGACGACTGGCAGCCCGATGCCGTCGCATTTTCCTGCAACTATCTCGCCAATGTGCCCGAGATCGTCGACCTCTCGAAGGCGACGAAGGCAAAACTCCGCGATTGCTTCGTGTTCGTGGGCGGGCACAGCGCGTCCTTTACGGCCGACGAATTCCTCGCCCACGGCGCCGGCGCCATCGACTGCGTGCTGCGCGGCGAAGGCGAGGCCGTGGTCGGCGATCTGCTGAATGCCGCCCGCGACGGCGGCAGCGCGATTGCCGAGATCCCCGGCGCCGTCACGGTCGAGGGCACCGGCCCGATGCCGCGCTTTGTTGACAACCTCGACGATCTCCGCCCGGCGCGCGATCTGGTCCGCCACCGCAACAAGTATTTCATCGGCCTGCTCGACCCTTGCGCATCGGTCGAGTTCTCCCGTGGCTGCCCGTGGGACTGCAACTTCTGCAGCGCGTGGACCTTCTATGGCCGGAGCTACCGCACGGTCAGCCCCGAGGTCGCGGTTGAGGAAGTCAAGCGCATCCAGGAGCCGGGGCTGTTCATCGTCGACGACGTTGCGTTCATCCAGGGCCGGCATGGCGAGGAGATCGGCGAGGCCATCGCGCGGGCCGGCATCAAGAAGGAATACTACCTCGAAACCCGCGCCGACGTACTGCTGCGCAACAAGGACGTCTTCCGGCTCTGGGCCAGGCTCGGCATGAAGTACATGTTCCTCGGCATCGAGGCGATCGACGAGGAAGGCCTCGAGAAGTTCCGCAAGCGCACGACGATGGACGAAAACATCGCGGCCCTCGAGTTTGCCCGCTCGCTCGGCATCAACACCGCGATCAACATCATCGCCGACCCGGGCTGGGACGAGAAACGCTTCGAGGTGATCCGCACCTTCATCAAGGAGATCCCCGAGATCGTGAACATCTCGGTCACCACCCCTTACCCCGGCACCGAGATCTGGCGGACCGAGGCCGCGAAACTGACGACCCGAGACTACCGCCTGTTCGACATCCAGCACGCGGTGGTGCCGACGAAACTGCCGCTGGAGCAGTTCTATGCCGAGCTCGTGAAGACCCAGCAGGTCATGAACAAGAAGCACCTCGGCTGGGAGGGCATGAAGAACTTCGCGCCCGTCGTTGCGAGCCGGCTCATCCGGGGCCAGACCAACTTTTTCAAGATGCTCTGGAAGTTCAACTCGGTTTACAGTGTCGATCTCCTGATGGCGGATCACGCCCAGGACGTGAAATACCAAATGACCCCGCCGCCGCCCCAGGACCAGGACTTCAAGAAACTCGACCTCTACATTCACGAAGCCAAAGGCAGACGGGGCCGGGCCATCGACGACGACACCGAAAAATTCGTCGACCAGACCCGCATGGGCGGCACGATCTAGACTTCTCTTTGCCCGCGTTTGGCCCTAAGTCTTCGCCATGACCGACGCGCCAAAATTCCGCTGGCAGCGGCCGGAACTCCTCCTGCTGCTGATGGCCTCGGCGGTGCCGCTGACGTTCGCGACATGGCAGGCGCTGCTCAACAACTTCGCGATCGAGCGGGCCGCGTTTACCGGCGCCGAGATGGGCATCCTGCAATCGATCCGCGAGATCCCGGGCTTCCTCGCATTTGCCGTCGTCTTCGTCCTCCTGATGATGCGCGAACAGACGCTGGCCGTCATTTCGTTGCTGCTCCTCGGCATCGGCATGGCGGCAACCGGGTTCTTCCCGACCGTCTGGGGCCTGTACTTGACGACACTGGTGATGTCGCTCGGCTATCACTACTACGAGACGGTCCAGACCTCGCTCGCGCTGCAATGGATCGACAAGGCCCGGGCCCCCGAAACCCTGGGCCGGTTGATCGCGGTCGGCTCGTTCGCGGGGCTCGTTTCCTACGGCCTCGTCTGGCTGGCGTTCGAGCTCGCCGGTCTCGACTTCACCTGGGTGTATCTCATCGCCGGCGGCGCCACGGCGGCGATCGCCATCTTCGCCTGGTTCGCCTTCCCGCGCTTTCCGTCGCCCGTCGAGCAGCACAAGCACATGGTGCTCAGGAAGCGCTACTGGCTCTATTACGCGCTCGTCTTCATGAGCGGCGCGCGGCGGCAGATCTTCATCGTCTTCGCCGGCTTCATGATGGTCGAGAAGTTCGGCTATTCGGTCGCCGAGATCAGTCTCCTTTTTCTCCTCAACGGCGCGCTCAACATTTTCTTCGCGCCCAGGATCGGCCGTTTCATCGCGCGCTGGGGGGAACGGCGCGCGCTGACCCTCGAATACATCGGCCTGATCGGCGTCTTCACGGCCTATGCCTTCGTGACCAACGCCACGGTCGCCGCGGCGCTCTACGTGATCGACCACCTGTTCTTTGCGATGGCGATCGCGATCAAGACCTACTTCCAGAAAATCGCCGACCCCCGCGACATCGCCCCCACCGCCGGCGTGGGCTTCACGATCAACCACATCGCGGCGGTCGTGATCCCGGTGGCCTTCGGGCTGCTCTGGCTCGTCTCGCCCGCCACCGTGTTCCTGGCCGGCGCCGGCATGGCCGCGATGTCGCTCGTGCTGGCGCGCCTCGTGCCGGCGATCCCGGTGCCGGGCGGCGAGACCGCGCTGCCCTGGAAGCCCGCGCCGGTGGCGACCGCCGCCGAGTAGGCCCTATTCTTCGTCCTCTTTCCGGAACAGGAACTCGCGGCCGAGCTTCACGATTTCCTCGCCGTCGTATTCGATGATGTCGGCGGTGGCGTAGGTTTCGTGCCAGTCGTCGGGCAGGTAGGAGCCGGTGCCGATCACGTCGGCCGGCGCCTCGGCGAGCGAGAACACCCGGCATTTCGCGGGCCCGAAGCCCGACGACGCAACGATCTTCACATTGTCGAAGCCTGCGGCGTCGAGCTTTTCGCGCATCAACCAGACGGATGCCGCCGACACGCCGGTTCCGATCAGATAGCGGAGCTCGACTTCCGAGCGGTATCCGCGGATCGAGTCGGGCGCGTTCCGCTCGAGGACGGCATAGCTCTCGGCGGGATCGAGGTCCTCCATGAAACGG
>JAJFFI010000469.1 GCA_021776755.1 Alphaproteobacteria bacterium
CTGGGCGAAAAGTTCAAAGTTTTCTTTGCGCCGTTGGATCAAATTACAGACAGAAACCTTATACGAATCATTCGCAATGCAAATCCGAAGATCGCAGCAGTGAAACCGGAGTATCGGAGGGATTTGATTGATCAAATCAGGAAAACTTTGCCCAAGGAAAGTCCCGCCTGGCTTTTCCTGGACATGTATGCTCGCATCATCGCCGGACTGCCTCGCGCCTATCTTGAGGTCGAATAGAAACGAAGCCAATTGAGGGTTCAACTGGACCAAAGATCGAATGTGGGAAACGCGACTCTATTGGATCGGCCAGAAGACTGACCACTGGCGTCAACACTACGATGCGCAGATCGCCAAGTTCGGGACGGGCCAAGTGTATTGGCAGCCTGAGGATGCATTTTGCTTGGACGGTATCAATAGCTACTACGAGACCGCAGTATCGTTGAAGCGCCGAGGTCGGGAGCTTGCTCCGCTAAATTGTCTTCAGAGGTTGTACGACCTGAGCCCGATCGGAGACAGTATCAATACCAGTGCGAAGGAATTCTCGCCGGACATCCTGCCCGCTGTTTGGGTGACGCCACGCAGGTATATCGATGCTGCGACATGGCTTCTCGGAGCCCTTAAGAGCGAGAGGCCAGAGTGCGTCGCCCTTTTTGATGACCGTTGGTTGCGCTGGCATTGGATGGCGCCCCTCGCAAGGTGGCGATTAGGCCGTGAGGATCTCGAAGACGTCGCCGCACAGTATGAAAAGGCGATCTATATGGCTGAATGGGCGAGTGTCGAAGGCGCGGAGCTCATTACCTTCGATACCGATCCAGAGGTCTGGTACTACGACTTTGCGGATGCGTGGTTCGATGGCCGCGTGCACTCGCCGGACTGATGTACGCTTATCGAACTGACTGAATTAGTAGCCAACATTGCAGCGCCGTTACGGTCGGCGAAGGCGTCGGCCCCGAGCTCCGCATCAACGCCGAGGCGATCTCTTTCGGCGAGAGCCTCACGCGCTTCCTGATGGAGCTGATGCCCGGCACCGGCAACGTGCTGTCCGCGGTTGCGGCAAAATAGAGCTTCGGTGCCGCAAAGGCCGCGCTCGAGCAAGGCGATCTCGGCGGCTTTCTGACAGCAGGCGGCCTCACCGTGCTCAACGCCATCGGCGCGCTGCCAGGCGTCGGCAACATCGCCAAACCCGCGATCAAGGGCGCTAAGGTCGGCCTCTACCGCCTCGCCAGCAAGAAGGGCGAGACGTTTGAGGGATTCATCGAGCGGCTCTCGAAGAACGCCGCAACCCCGGCCGCCAAGCGCCAGAGCATCACCGGGTTCGTCACCGGCCTCGTGGACGACGGCTGGCTCAAGGGCCTGTCCGAGGCCGACCGCGACATCGCACTCCGCGCCTTCCGCACCATCTTCGCCGAAGGCGCGGAGGGCTATGTTGCGAGACGTGTCGCGCAATTGCAGCGAAAGGGAGCCCCGGAAGCATTGCAGCAACGAAAAGTTGCTGTAGTTCCGGGAAGCAAAGATGCCTCCGTCGCAGATCTATTGATATTCGAGAAACCAGAACAGGTCCGCAGGGCAGTACGAGACATGGTCGAAAACGAGTTCGAACTTGCAAGCACTCTTGCCATTATTGCTGAAATCAAGGCTGGTCGAGGCACTCTCTCCACCGCGCAAAAGCGTATCAAGGCGGAACTTGAGAGACTTGGCCGCGCCGACGACTTCAAAGAACTCGTCGTGCCTCTTGGAGAAATCAAGATGCCGGACCTGATCAATCTTGCAGAAAGCCAGTCTAGGGGCATGCCGAAGGCATTGCGGCCTGACCTTCGCGATCAGATTGTAAAGCAGCTTCGAGCGAAATTGCCGAAGGATTCGCCCGGTTGGATGTTCTTCGATCTCTACGCACGAGTGCTGGCGACCTTGCCGACAGAAGCGTACGTCGCCCGCGATTCCAATAAGAAACGGTAACGAGCGTCCACAATGGGAATGCGACGAACAACGAAGTTGACGCCGCGGCTCTTTTGGCAAGGGCAGACAAGGAGTGAATGGCTCGCGTTTCACGATTGGGCCTGCGGACGATATGGCAAGCGATATCCGGAATATGGCAAGAACCATCCCGACTACGTTCCACCCGAACAGAACCTGATCGATGGGCACTGGCAGGGCCCGTGGGATTCTTTTGTTCTTGCCTTCAATTACCCGAAGATTGTGCAACTCATGAACACGCGATCAGGCAATCCGCGTCCGATTGTGGCCGAGCTTGGAATGCAAGCGATCTCGGCTGCATGGAACCCGGAGCCATTGGTGAAGACGCGGCAAAAAAATCCCGAATTGTGGGTGACGCCCACTGACTACGTGGCGGCATGCGCCGAGGTGCAGCGGTTGTGTCAGCGCCGCGATCCTGCCGCCGAGCCGATCATCTACAAATTAAAGAGCCGAGGCGAAACAGTCATCGATGGCAAACTCACTTACAAATTTGTGGGAGGAATGCCCGACTTTATTGGCGTCGAAAACGCCTTTCGCTGGGCCGAGCGGATGGCGCATTACGTGATCGAGAAGGGCGTGCCGTGGATCACCGTGGATGCCAACAAGAAGGTCTGGGCAGTCGATCCGGACAACGAATGGACCGAGCCCGAGTGGGCGCATTGAGGGACGGGCCGGCGCCTTGAATACCCGCTATGGCGCCGCCTGCACCTGGGTCAGGGGGTGCCTTGCACGTGATCACGGGGTGCTTTGCACCTGAGTCACGGCGTACTCTGCACCTGGCTGCAGATGTTGCGGAGCGCGGTCCAGTCCTGGTTGGACATGGCGTGGCCGGTGCCGGTGCCGGCGGCTTTCACGGCGGCGGCGCGGGCGGCCGACGCCGGGTGGGTCGAGAAGAGCTCGCCGAGGCTGAATGACGGCGTTTTCGATTTGGCCTTCGCCTTGGCCTGGCGGGCCTGGGCGATGGCGAGCCGCGTGAAGAAGGCGGCGAGACCGGCCGCCGTGATGTTTGATGTGTTGAGGATGAGGACGCCGATGTCGTCGGCCTCGAGCTCGGCGTCGCGGCTGTAGCGGAGTGTCAGCAGCGTCGCGCCGAGCTCGGCCGAGGTGGCGCCGATCGAGGCGGCATCGCCCGTGACGGCCGAGATCAGGGCGGCAACACCGAGCGCCTTGATGATGCCCTCGGTGCCGTGGCGGGCGACGACGTGGCCCATCTCGTGGGCCAGGACGCCCGCGACCTCGTCGGCGTTTCTTGATTTCTTGAGCAGCCCCTCGAGGATCACCATGCGCCCGCCGGGGGCGGCAAAGGCGTTGACGCCGGCCGACTTGATGACGTGGATCTTGAATGTGTAGGGCGTCTGCACGGTGCCGGCGAGTTTCGCCGTCAGCCGGTCGAGTGCCGCGCGGCCCGCCGGCTCGACGCAATACTGCGCCCCCTTCGCACGCTTCGGTTTGAATTCCTCGGCGGCCTCGGCGACGATTCGGTCGCCCATCGCTTCCTCCCAGCTGACCGGGATGATGGCGGCGATGGGTTCGGCAAAGCGCGGCATGAAAACCACGAGCAGCGCGACGGCGGCGAAGAACGCGATGCCCCAGCCGGCGACCTGCCAGCCGCGCTGTACGCCGAGGAAGTTGCGCCCGGCGAGTTGCGGCGCCATGCCGCCGATTTCGAACAGGAAGCGCGTGTCGGGGATGATGAGCCGGCCCGACGGCATGGCTTCCGAACGCAGCCGGGCTGCCTGGTCGGGATAGACTTCTTCGGTCAGCTGCAGGGATTCGTACGGCCAGTATTCGATCAGCGCGCCACCGGCGTCGACGATCTGCAGGCCGTCGAAGGCGAGCTCGACCGCGACGTCGTTCTTCACCGCGATGCGTCCGTCGTAAAAATAGCCGGGGAAGCTCAGCATCGCACTCAGATGCCTCCGACACCGAGGAAGTCGGCCATGCCCTCGCCCCAGCGCGGCACCTTGTTCTCGTTCTGGCGGATGCGGGTCACGTCTTCCTCGCCGATCACGGTGAGATGGCGGCAAAGGAAGCGCACCTTCCGGAGCAGGACATAGGGGTAGGCGATGCCCAGCGTCAGCACGACCATGAGGAAATTCGGCACCACGAGAAGGGCGAGCTCTGCGCCGGTCGCGTCGAACTCGAACCACAGCGACTTGTGCCGGGTACGGCTCGCGACGTAGCGGATTTCGGCCGCCTTGTACCAGAAATACGAGAGCCCGAGGGTGAGCGGGCCGAGCAGGTAAAAGCACAACAGAAAGCGCGGCAGAAGCTTGCCCCCGTCGCCTGTGAAGCTGAAATTCGTGTCGCCGTACCAGGTGTTTGTGAGTTCGTACTCGCGGAGCTTGAGGTTGGAGTACGGCCAGAACAGTCCGAAGGTGCAGACGATCAGGATCCAGTAGATGAGGTTCTTGAGCGTGTAGATGGCGGCGTTGCCCGACATGTTCGCGCGGAGCCCCCGCCAGTGGGTGCGCGACAGGCGGTAGCGGTTGGCGCGGTAAAGGGCGGCTGCGATCATCAGATAGAAGAACACGTAGGTGAACATGTTCGTCAGTCCCATCAGGATCGTCTGCTGGGGCCAGAACACATAGAGTGCCACGGGCAAGGCGACGAAAGGGCCGAGGATCGCGAGGGCCACGAGAAAGCCGATGAAAAGCTGGCGCCCGGTGCCGGAATACTCGAACGGCTCACCCAGAAACGTGGTGTGGGCCCAGAGATAGCGCCGGATGCGGGTCTTGCCCCAGAACCGGTAGATCGTCAGCGTCAGGATGTTGAACAGCATGTTGATCAGGAAGATCACGAGGATCTCCCGGAAATCGCCGTGATGCTCGAAATGATGGCGCGGTGCGTTCTTCGGCGGCTTGACGTCCGAGGGCTTGGGCTGCGGCGGCTTGCGGATCGCGGCACCCGCCGCAACCTCGGCGGCTTCCTGTTCGGGCGACTTGGCCTTCCAGCGCTCGCGATTGCCCTCGGGCTCGACCATGCGCGGGCGCGGGCCAGGCTTCGGAGACTCCTCCTCGGCGCGTTCCCCGGCGTTGCGCGGCGCGCTGTTGCGCGCGGTTGGCGGCTGCGAGTCCATCGTGGCGGCTGCGGTCTCTTTCCTGACTGAACCCCATCAAACCCCGCGACTATGGCCCGGCGATGGCCCGCAAACAAGGCGGCCTGCGCGGGATTTGAACCACCTGGCCCGCATTAGCCAATCCTTAAACCCGGGGCGCGATACTGGCGGCAACACTATGTTCACCATGACCGGACCCGAACCCATGATCCGACCCGTTCGCACGCTTTTCCGCGCTTCCTGCCTGCTGCTGACCCTGTTTGCGGCCGGCTGCGGTGCCTGGCCGAACGAAACCCGCATCGTGAGCCGCAACTGGGCGCATCCGAAGCTCAACCAGAACGCGGGCCCGTCGTACTGCTACAAGACGCTGGCCGACGTGCAGTGCACCGCGGCACCTCAGCCGGAGCCCGCCGCCGGCCGTCTCGAGGGTGCCTATTCGACCAAGCACGGCCCGACGGTGAACGGCACGCCGCCGCCCGAGATCTATCGGATCCAGAAGCGCAAGAAGGGCTGGTTCGCCCGCGGTTACGCCCGGAACAGCGCCCGGCCTGCCACGGTGGCGGGGAGTGGCCAGGCGGGTGGCGTTTCCGGCACGACCTCGAACGCACCGCCAGGGACCGCAGCCACAGCCGCAACGGCTTCGACAACCGGCAACGACTGGGGATTCCTGTCAACGCGCAAACAGGCCGGTGCAACATCCGGTGGATCGAACGGCGGCGTCGAGTTCAAGCCAGAGACACAGGCCAGCGGGACACAGGGTAGCGAAAAGCCCGGCAAGGGTCCCCGCCCGCTGCAGTAGGCACACCTAGCCGCCGACCCGTTCGGCGATCGCGACAATCCGCCGCATCTCCCGGAGCACAGGCTCCTCGATCAGCTTGCCGTCGATGACGACGAGCCCGGTGTCCGCTTCGGCAAAAGCCGCGAGGATGCGGCGCGCCCGGGCGACCGTCGCCTCATCGGGTGTGAACACCGTATTGAGCGGCGGGATCTGCTTGGGGTGAACCGAGCCCTTGCCGGAAAAGCCGAGATCGCGGGCTTGCTCGGCCGCCCGCGTCATGCCCTCCAGATCGTCCAGATCCAGATACGGCACGTCGATCGCGTCGATGCCGGCGCCGGCCGCGGCATGCACCACCCGCGAGCGCGCATAGAGCAGCGGCTCCCAGGCATTCCGGCAGCGGAGCTCGGCCGACATGTCGACCCCACCGAAGAACAGCGCATCGATCCGCGGGCTCGCGCGCGCAATGTCGTGGACAGCCTCGAGCCCCTGATTGGTTTCGATGATGACATGAAAGCGCGTCGCGTGGCCGCGCTCGGTCAGCAGATCATCGAGCCAGATCACCTCGTCGGGCGTCATCACTTTC
>JAJFFI010000470.1 GCA_021776755.1 Alphaproteobacteria bacterium
CTACTGCGCATGGCGTGGCAAGCGGCTGCCGACCGAGGCCGAGTGGGAGGCCGCCGCCCGCGGCAAGATAGGGCGCACCTATCCCTGGGGGGAAGCACCGCCCACGCGCGAGCGCGTCGTGTTCGGCGGCGGGCGCGGCGAGACCGCTCCCGTGGGCAGCAAGCCCGCCGGGGCCACGCCCGAGGGCGTGCTTGATCTCGCAGGCAGCCTTGCCGAATGGACCAGCAGCCTCGATCGCCCTTACCCGTACGACGCGACCGACGGGCGCGAGGATCCGGCTCTCCGGGCAGCCCGCATCACGCGGGGCGGGGACTATCTGTTCGACGCCTCGGCGGACAAGTTCCGGGCCTGGTTCCGGTCCGGGTTTTCCCGCGCTCCCGAGAACGGCCACCGACACATCGGTTTCCGCTGCGCCAAGAGCGTGGAATAGAAACCAGAGCGTTTTGCGTTCCTATTGAATCGCTGAGACGGCCCGAACCTCGGCCTCGGCCGACATGGCGAGCTTGCCGTCGGGGTTTGCCGCCCACAGCGACATCACAGCGCCATCCCGCGTACAGGCAATGGTGAACGGTGCGGTCTCGAAGAGCGGGCTGACGGCGCGGAACGAGAATTTCGCGACCGCCCCCATGCCGCCCACACGTTCGGCGAGCGCCAGCAGCATGGTCGCGGTCAGCGGACCGTGGAACACGAGACCAGGGTAGCCCTCGACATCGCGGCAGTAGTCAACGTCGTAGTGAATGCGGTGGCCGTTGAAGGTGAGCGCCGAATAGCGAAACAGCAGCACCGGGCCGGGCGTCACGGTTTCGGTGATATCCGCGTCGCCCGGTGCGTCGGGCGGCTGCGGCGCCGGGGCCTCCGGCGCCGGGTCATCGCGGTAGACGATGTCGTGTTCCTCCCGCAGGCACACCGCCCCGCCGGACGAAAACTCGTGGTGCACGGTGACGAAGCAGAGATCGCCGGACTTGCCGGACTTCTGCGTCACGTCGGCAATGGTCGAGCGCCGCGTGATCGTTTCTCCCACGCACAGCGGCGCTGCGAATTCCAGCCGGCCGCCGGCCCACATGCGCCGGGGCAGCGGCACGGGTGGCAAAAATCCGCCGCGCTTCGGATGGCCATCGCGGCCGAGCTCCGCTGGTGGTTTGGCCTCGGCAAACAGCAGCCAGTGCCACGCGGGCGGGATCGCATCGCCATCCACGGGCGGCTGCCCGTCGAGTCCCAATGTTGCGTGCATACGCGCGACTATCCCGGCGGTCAGGCGGTCCTCACGGCGCTCCTCCCGCCCGATCCAGTCTTCCAGTGCCTGCTGCGTCATGCCCTGCGCTCCTGTTTTCCGGCCCGCAGGATTGCATATCCCGCCCGCGCCCTGCACCCTCCGCGTTCACTCGAAAAACCGCGATGGCCCGATGACCTATTCGCTGCACCCCCGCCTTGAAGCCGACACCCACGCGGTCGTCGACTGGCCGGTCGCCACGGTGCGGCTGATGGACGATGCCCGTTTTCCCTGGCTGATCCTGGTGCCGCGGATCGGCGGACTCTCCGGCCTGCACCAGATGGCGGCCGCCGATCGCATCGCCCTCGTCGAGGAGATCGCCGCAGCCTCCCGGGCGCTGGAAGGTCTCTTTCAACCCGAACGCATCAACGTCGCCGCCCTCGGTAACATGGTGCCGCAACTGCATGTGCATGTGATCGCACGCCAGACCGATGATGCCGCCTGGCCCGGCCCGGTCTGGGGCGCCGGAACGGCGGAGCCTTACGCCGCGGACCAGTTGATCGGGACACGCACCGCCCTCAAGGCCGCGCTCGCGGCGGCCGCGAAGCTTGCCCCGTGAGCGGCAATCTCACCGGCCATCCGCTGCCGCTGTCGGGGCTTCGCGTGCTCGATCTGACGACCGTGATTTTCGGGCCCTACGCCACCCAGATGCTGGGCGACTTCGGCGCCGACGTGATCAAGATCGAGGCGCCGGAGGGCGATCTCACCCGGGACATCGGCCCCGCGAAACACCCCAAGATGGCTTCGCTCTATCTCGGCTCGAACCGCAACAAGCGGAGCGTCGTCCTCGACCTCAAGCGGGAGGCGGCGAAGGACGCACTCTGGCGGCTGATCGACAGCGCCGACGTGTTCGTCCACAACATCCGGCCGCAGAAGATCGCCCGCCTCGGCTTCGACGCGGACGCGGTGCTGGCGCGCAATCCGGCCATCGTCTACGGCGGCCTGCATGGTTACGGCGAGGCGGGCCCCTATGGCGGGCAACCGGCCTATGACGATGTGATCCAGGGCCAGGCGGGACTTGCCGGCGCCTTCTGGGCGCGGGACGGCGCGCCGGTGCTCGCCCCAACGATCGCCGCTGACAAGACCGCCGGGCTGATGGCCGTGGGCGGCCTGCTCGCGGGCGTGATCCGCCGGCTGGTCACCGGCACCGGCGTCTATGTCGAGACGTCGATGTTCGAGGGTGTGGCGAGCTATGTCCTGCTTGAGCACCAGCACGGCGCGATCTACGCGCCGCCTAAAACCGGCTACGGCTATCCCCGCGCACTGTCACCGGCGCGCCGTCCGCACCCGACCGCCGACGGACATATCTGCCTGCTGGCCTATACCGACGGGCAGTGGCGGCGGTTCTGGGATCTGACCGGCCAGCCACAGCTCGCGTCCGACCCGCGCTTTGCGACCATCGCTGCGCGCGCCGGGAACATCGACGCGCTCTACGGCATCGTCGGCCCGGTGATGACCACCCGCACCACCGCCGACTGGCTCGCGCGCCTCAAGCAGGCCGAGATCGCGGCAGGGCCCGTGAACCGCATCGAGGACCTGCGCGGCGACGCGCATCTGAACGCCGTGGGTTTTTTCCAGCCACTCGCGCACCCCACCGAGGGCCCGCTCGAGGCTGTCGGCACACCCTTCCGCTTCGACCGCGCGCCGCTGCCGGTCCACACACCGCAGCCCAATCTCGGGGAGCATGGCCGTGAAGTTCTGGAGGAAGCCGGGCTGAGTGATGCCGAGATTGACGCCGCATTGCGGACCGAGGCCTAGCGCACCGCCTTGTCAAAAACAGGATATGGCGGTCTGATAGCGAAACAGATTTTTCGATCGGGAGGCCGCCATGAATTTCGCCGGCATCAATTACATCGCCGTTCTCGCCGCAACAGTGGCGAGCTTCGCCTTCGGCGCGGTCTGGTACATGACACTCGCCAAACCCTGGATGGCCGCGACCGGGCGCACCGAGGAAGAGCTCAAGCGCGGCGTCTCGCCGTTCACCTACATCCTCACGTTCATCTGCCAGATCGTGATGGCGATCATGCTGGCGGGCGTGATCGGGCATCTGGGCGCGGGCGAGGTCACGATCGCCAACGGCATGGTCAGCGGCGCCCTCATCTGGCTCGGCTTCGTGATCACAAGCCTGATCGTCAACCACGCCTATCAGAGCAGCTCGCGAATGCTCACCGCGATCGACGGCGGCCACTGGCTCGGTGTCCTGCTAATCCAGGGTCTGGTCATCGGGATATTCGGAGTCTGACGCCTACCGGTCATGTTAGGGTCGTTCCAGAACCCGTCCCGCGCAATGGAGAGTGTGCATGGCTGCTGATCGCTTTTTTCCCACCACCGTCGCCGGCAGCCTGCCAAAGCCCCACTGGCTGGCCGAGCCCGAGAAACTCTGGGCCGCGTGGCAGCATGAAGGGGCAGCCCTTGAAAGCGCACAGCGCGATGCCGCCCTCGTCTGGCTGAAGGAGCAGGAAGACGCGGGCATCGATATCGTCTCGAATGGGGAACAGTTCCGGGTGCATTTCGTGCACGGCTTCCTCGAGCACATCGACGGCATCGACTGGCAGAAGAAGACCAAGATGGGCATCCGCGACAACCGTTATGTCGTCGACGTTCCGACCGTCACCGGCAAGGTGACTCGCAAGGCGCCGGTGCATTCCGAGGAAGTGAAGTTCTCGCGCGCCCACACGGACAAGAAACTGAAATTCACGCTGCCCGGTCCGATGACCATCTGCGACACCATCGCGGACGAGCACTACGGCAAGCGCGCCGACATGGCGATGGCTTTCGCCGACATCCTGAACAAGGAGGTGCGCGAGCTCGAGGCGCTCGGCGTCGACACCATCCAGATCGACGAGCCGGCCTTCAACGTCTTCTTCGACGACGTGCGGGAGTGGGGCGTCGCGGCGCTGGAGCGCGCGGTCGAGGGGCTGACCTGCACCACCGCGGTCCACATCTGCTATGGCTACGGCATCCAGCAGAACATCGACTGGAAGAAGACCCTGGGCGACGAGTGGAACCAGTACGCCGAGATTTTCCCGGCGCTCAACGCCAGCAAAATCAAGCAGGTGAGCCTCGAGTGCGCCGCCTCCCACGTGCCGATGTCGCTGATCGGGCTGCTCAAGGACAAGGAAATTCTCGTGGGCTCGATCGATGTCGCGAGCCTCGATGTCGAAACGCCCGAGCAGGTCGCGGCCGTCATCACGGAAGCCCTGCAACACGCCGACGCCGAACGCATCCTGCCCTGCACCAACTGCGGCATGGCGCCGCTCCCCCAACACGTCGCCGCGGGCAAGTTACACGCCCTCGGCGCGGGCGCCGAGTTGGCGCGAAAGACGATGTAAGGAACAAACCGATGGTCGATTTCAATTCCGGCAGGGGTTCGGACAAGTTCGAGCAGGCGACCGGGCAGACCGGCGAGGCGCTGTTCGACGCCTTCAAGGACGTCTGTCCGGATCTCGCGAAGTATGTGTCCGACTCTGCCTTCGGGCATATCCTGTCCCGGCCGAATCTGTCGTTCCGCGACCGGGAGCTCGCCGCGGTCTCGGCGCTGGCGGCGATCGGCACCGCCGAGCGCCAGCTCGAGGTGCACGTGAACGCGGCGCTTGAAGCCGGATGCAAACCGGAGGAGCTGGTGGAATGCGTGCTGCAATGCCTGCTCTGGTCCGGTTTCCCGGCGGCCATGAACGGCCTTATTATTGTCAAGAAAGTATTAGACATTCGTGGTGTAAAGTTAGACTACGATAGCAAGAAATAGCGTTTCGACTTGACCTTCCAGTAACTGGCAATTGTAGATTTGGCTTAATGCGACGCACGCTGATCACACTGCTTGCCCTCGTTCTCATCGCCGCCCCCTGGGCGGCGGGTGCGATTCATCATGGGGGCATGGGGCAGCCCCAGAACGATCACACGCTCCACGGGCCAGCCGCGCACGCCAGCGGTCAGCTGCAGGAATGCAGCGAAGACGGTTGCGACGGAAGCGGTGGCAAGGGGTGCTGCGAGATCGTCGCGGTTCATTGCGCCGGCTTTTTCACCGGCGTCGATGGATCTGTTCTTCCGGTGCCCATCGACCGGACCGGCCGGTGGGCCGCCAGCGGACACTCCTGGCGGCCGGCGCACATGCCCGAAGCCGACACACCGCCGCCGCGGGTCTGAACCTCTTATAGTTCTGCGATGCCGCCGCGCATCCGCCGTCCTGGCGGGACCCGGCACGCACCCCAAGAGATGACTTCAGACTTCCAAGGATAAATCCAATGATAAAGACCAAACTGACCGGCGCCATCGTGGCGGCCGCATTCACCCTCGTTGCGCCTGCCACAATCTCATCGGCCCTGGCCGGAGCAGGTCACGCATCCGGCCACGGCAAGCCCGGAAAGGCCTCTGCCGTAACCCGGACGATCAACGTGAAGATGCAGGACAACTTCTATGAGCCCAACACCATCGAAGTGAAGCCGGGCGAGACGGTGAAATTCGTCGTCACCAACAAGGGCCAGCTTGTGCACGAGTTCAATATCGGCACGCCGAAGATGCACAAGAACCACAAAGCCGAAATGCAAATGATGGCCGAACACGGTGTGCTTGAAGCCGACCGGATCAACAGAGCGGCGGCGAAGAAAATGCAGGCCGCCATGGGTCACGGAATGCACAATGACCCCAACAGTGTGCTTCTGGAGCCAGGCAAGTCAGCCACCATCATCTGGACCTTCCCGAAGGAGGCAAAAATCGAGTTTGCCTGCAATGTGCCGGGCCATTACGAGGCCGGCATGGTAGGCGTGTTCGCGCTCGGTTCATGAAAAGCGGCGCCGCCCGACAGGGCGGCGCCCTCTTCTT
>JAJFFI010000048.1 GCA_021776755.1 Alphaproteobacteria bacterium
GTGACATGGGCATTGGTGCCTCACTCAAGCGCCGCGAGGATTTCCGTTTCCTGACCGGCCGGGGCCGTTATACCGACGACATCAACCGGCCCGGCCAGACCTACGCCTACATGCTGCGCTCGCCCCACGCGCACGCGAAGATCACCGGGATCGACACCAAGGCCGCCGAAAAGGCGCCGGGTGTGGTCGCGATCTTTACCGGCGAGGACACCAGGGAGCTCGGCAGCATTCCCTGCGGCTGGGGCATCACGGACCGCCACGGCGAGCCGATGATCGAGCCCCGCCACCCGATGCTCGCCGAAGGCATCGTCAAGCACGTCGGCGATCAGGTTGCGGTCGTAATCGCGGAAACGCGGGAAGCGGCCCAGTCGGCCGCCGAACTGATCGACGTGACGTACGAGGAACTGCCCGCGGTCGCCTCGCTTGGTGCGGCGACAGCCGGGAAGGCGCCGCTGGTCTGGGACGAAGCCAAGGGCAACGTCTGTTACGACTGGGAGCTGGGCGACGCGGACGCCGTCGATGCCGCGTTCAAGGCCGCCGCCCACACCGCCAAAATCGAGGTGGTCAACAACCGCCTGATCCCGAACGCGATGGAGCCACGCGCCGCCATCGGCGAATACGACACTGCCACCGGCGAATACACGCTCTACACCACCAGCCAGAACCCGCACGTGATCCGCCTGCTGATGGGGGCGTTCGTGTTGTCGATCCCCGAGCACAAGCTGCGGGTGGTGGCGCCGGATGTCGGCGGCGGTTTCGGTTCGAAGATTTATCACTACGCCGAGGAAGCGATCGTCACCTGGGCGTCGGCCAAAGTGCGCCGTCCGATCAAATGGGTCGCCGAACGCTCGGAATCCTTTATGTCCGACGCCCACGGCCGCGACCATGTCTCGACCGCCGAGATGGCGATGGACAAGGACGGCAAGTTCCTTGCGTTGCGCGTGCATACCGACGCGAACATGGGCGCCTATCTCTCGACCTTCGCACCCTGTGTGCCGACCTATCTTTATGCGCTGCTGCTCTCCGGCTGTTACACGACGCCCGCGATCTATTGCGAGGTGCGCGCGATCTTCACCAACACCGTGCCGGTCGATGCCTACCGCGGTGCCGGACGGCCCGAGGCAACCTATCTCCTCGAGCGGCTGGTCGACATGTGCGCAAAGGAGACCGGGCTCGACCGGGTCGAGATCCGGCGCAAGAATTTCATCCCCCGCGACGCCTTTCCCTATCAGACGCCCGTCGTCGTGCAGTACGACAGCGGCGACTATTTCGCGACGCTCGACGCCGCAATGAAGCAGGCGGACTGGGAAGGTTTCGAAAAACGCCGGGAAGCGGCGAAGAAGAACGGCAAGCTCCGCGGCATCGGCATTTCGACCTACCTCGAAGCCTGCGGCATTGCGCCCTCGGCGGTCGTCGGCTCGGTCGGTGCACGGGCGGGGCTCTATGAAAGCGCCAACATACGCGTCCACCCCACCGGCAGCGTCACGGTGTTCACCGGCTCGCACAGCCACGGCCAGGGCCACGAGACAACGTTCGCACAACTCGTGTCCGAACAGCTTGGCGTCGATGTCGACAATGTCGAGATCGTCCACGGCGACACCGGCAAGATCCCGTTCGGCATGGGCACCTATGGCTCGCGCTCGCTGGCAGTCGGCGGCACGGCGATGGTCAAGGCGATGGACAAGATCATCGAGAAGGGCCGCAAGATCGCAGCCCACCTGATGGAAGCCTCGGTCGACGACGTCGAGTTCAAGGACGGCGCCTTCACGGTGAAGGGCACCGACAAGTCGCAGACGCTCGCCGAGGTCTCGCTCGCGGCCTACGTCCCGCACAACTATCCGATCACCGAACTCGAGCCGGGCCTTGAGGAGCAGGCGTTCTACGACCCGCTCAACTTCACCTTCCCGGGCGGCTGCCATATCTGCGAGGTCGAGATCGACCCCGATACCGGCGTCACCGAGGTCGTGAATTTCACCGCCGTCGACGACGTGGGCCGGGTCATCAACCCGATGATCGTCGAGGGCCAGATCCATGGCGGCGTCGCCCAGGGTATCGGGCAGGCGCTCCTCGAAGGTTGCGCCTACGACAAGGACGGCCAGCTCATGACCGGCTCCTACATGGACTACACCATGCCGCGCGCCGACGATCTGCCGAACTTCCACGCCAGCACCGAGAACACGCTGTGTACCCACAATCCGCTGGGCGTGAAGGGCTGCGGCGAGGTCGGCGCCATCGGCTCGCCGCCCGCCGTTATCAATGCAGTCGTTGACGCCCTGAACGACCATGGCGTGGAAGACATCGCGATGCCCGCGACCCCGCACAAGGTGTGGCAGGCGATCCAGTCGGCCAAAGCCTGAGCAACGGAGAAGACGCCATGTACGAATTCGACTATCACCGCGCCGGCTCCGTGAAAGAGGCCGCCGATCTCCTGAAGAAGGGCGAGGATGCCAAGTTGCTCGCCGGCGGCATGACCCTGCTGCCGACCATGAAGCTCCGGCTCGCAAGCCCGTCGGATGTTATCGACATCAGCGGCGCGGGCGAGCTCAAGGGAATCTCGGTCTCGGGCGACACCGTCACCATCAAGGCCGCGACCACCCACGGCGAGGTTGCGGACTCGGCGGATGTGAAAAAGGCAATCCCGTCGCTCGCGGCCCTTGCCGAAAGCATCGGCGACCCGCAGGTGCGGAACCGCGGCACCATCGGCGGGTCGATCGCGAACAACGATCCCGCCGCCGACTATCCGGCCGCGGCCCTGGCGCTGGGCGCCACGATCAAGACCGATCAGCGCGAGATCGCCGCCGACGATTTCTTCACCGGCATGTTTGAAACCGCGCTCAAGGACGGCGAGATCATCACCGAGGTGAGCTTCCCGGTCCCCAAGAAAGCCGGATATTCGAAGTTTCCGAACCCCGCCTCCCGCTATGCGCTCGTCGGCGTGTTCGTGGCCGAAACCGGCGATGGCATACGTGTCGCGGTCACCGGTGCGGGCAATGATGGCGTGTTTCGCGCCGGCGACATGGAGACCGCGCTGGGCAAGACGTTCTCCGCGGACGCGATCGATGGCGTGTCCGTCGATCCGGGCGGCATGAACGCGGACCTTCACGCGGGTGCCGAATACCGCGCGCATCTCGTGACAGTGATGGCCAAACGCGCTGTCGACGCTGCCGGATAGGATCGAGGGAGCTGCGCTCACCTTCACCGCAATGACCAAGCCCACCCCCCTTCCCGCCGATGTCGACGCGGCACTCGCCCTGCTTGAGGGCGAGGACTATATCGCCGACCGCTCGCTTGCGACCGCCGTCCTGCTGGCCCTGAAGCTCGGTCGCCCGCTGTTCCTCGAAGGTGAGGCCGGGGTTGGCAAAACCGAGATTGCCAAGGTGCTGGCCGGAGGCCTCGGCCGCGAGCTTGTGCGCCTGCAGTGCTACGAGGGGCTCGATGTGGCCTCGGCCGTCTACGAATGGAACTACGCCCGGCAGATGATCGAGATCCGCCTCGCCGAGGCCGGGGGCGGGGCCGACCGGGATACCCTCGGCGAGGATGTGTTCTCCGAGAAATTTCTCATCAAGCGCCCGCTCCTCAAGGCGCTCGAAAGCGGTCCCGGCGGGCCTCCGGTCCTGCTGATCGACGAACTCGACCGCGCGGACGAACCCTTCGAGGCGTTCCTGCTCGAGGTGCTTTCCGATTTCCAGATCACCATCCCCGAAATCGGTACCATCACCGCTGACGTGCCGCCGGTTGTCATCATCACCTCGAACCGCACCCGCGAGATTCACGATGCCCTCAAACGGC
>JAJFFI010000471.1 GCA_021776755.1 Alphaproteobacteria bacterium
GATGGGACATGAAATAGCGCGTTTCCAGGCCTTTTAGGGCATCAGCGTCATCCGCGAGCGATTCGACTTCGGCAGGGGTCAATCCGAGCCGCGCCATGCCGGTATCGACATGGACGATGGCCGCCAGCGGCGTGCCGCCGCTCTCGGCATGGGCCTTCCAGCCGGCGATCTGGCCCGGATCGTTGAGCACCGGCGTCAGGCCGTGTTCGGTGAAGAGCGGGGCGGTGCCCGGCAAGGGGCCGTTCAGGATGAAGATCTCGTGGCCGGGCAGGGCGGCGCGGAGCCGGATGCCTTCCTCGATCTGGGCGACGAAAAAATGGCGGCAACCTTCGGCGGCCAATCGGTTGGCCACGATTGCCGCACCGAGCCCGTAGCCGTCGGCCTTTACGACCGCCGCACACGCGCCCGAGACTTCGCCGCGGAGCAGCCGGTAGTTGGCGGCCACCGCATCGAGGTCGATGGTGAGGACCGCCGAAGCCGCTGCCTCGGGAACGGTATTGCGCCAGGGGGTAGTGGACGTGGCCGTCATGCGGCGCACGTTATATATCGCGCGGCATCGCAAGGAAACCGGCGCGGCAAGCGATCAGTGCGCTTCCGGCAGATGATCGTCCCGGGTGAAGTCCGAAAAGCGCGTGAAACGATGCTCGAAGTGCAGTTCGGCGGTGCCGACGGGCCCGTGCCGCTGCTTTGCGACGATCACCTCGGCGAGGTTTTTCACGCGGTCCATTTCCTGCTGCCATTCGTCGCGTTTCGGGTCGCCCTCCGGCACCTGTTTCTGCAGCAGGTAGTATTCCTCGCGGTAAACGAACATGACGACGTCGGCGTCCTGCTCGATGGAGCCCGATTCCCGCAGGTCCGAGAGATGCGGGCGCTTGTCGTCGCGCTGCTCGACCGCGCGGGAAAGCTGCGAGAGCGCCAGCACCGGCACGTCGAGTTCCTTGGCGATGGCCTTCAGACCCCGGGTCACTTCGGAGATTTCCTGCACCCGGCCGTCGTAGCGCTGGCCGGGCGTGGGTTGCATCAACTGGAGGTAGTCGACCACGATCAGCGAGAGATTATGCTGCCGCTTGAGCCTGCGTGCGCGGGTGCGGAGCGCCGAGATGGAGAGCGCCGGCGTGTCGTCGATGAACAGCGGCAGGTTCGCAAGTGTCTGACTTGCCTGCACGAATCGCGGAAAATCGTCTTCCCGCACATTGCCGCGGCGGATGTCGTGCGAGGAAACCTCTGAAACCTCGGCGAGAATTCTGGTGGCGAGTTCGTCGGTCGACATCTCGAGCGAGAAGAAGCCCACGACCGCGCCGGTCTTGGCGATCGTCGCGCCCTTTTCGTCGCGGCCCTCGCGGTAGGCCATCGCGGCATTGAGCGCGATATTGGTGGCAAGCGACGTCTTGCCCATGGCCGGGCGCCCGGCAAGGATGATCAGGCCCGACTTGTGGAGCCCGCCCAGCAACTGGTCGAGGTCGCGGAGCCCGGTCGCGACACCGGAAAGCTGCCCGTCGTTCTTGTAGGCGCTTTCGGCAAGCTCGATCGCGCCCTGCAGTGCGATATTGAACGGTGTCGCCCCGCTTTCGACTTCGCCCTGCTCGGCAAGTTGATAAAGACCCTGTTCGCCCATCTCGATCTGGTCGGTCGCCGAGACGTCGAGATCGTAGTCGAAGGCCCGGTTCACCATCTCCTCGCCGAGCCCGATGAGCTCGCGCCGGAGATGGCGGTCGAAAATCATGCGCCCGTAGTCGTTCGCGTTGTGCACGTTGACGATGGCGCCTGCGAGACGGGCCAGATACTCCGCACCGCCGATCTCCTCCAGGGAGGAGTCTTGCTCAAAGTAGTCGCGGAGTGTGATGGGATCGGCGATCTGGCCCGCATCGATCAGGCGGCCTGCGGCCTCGAAAATGCGGCCGTGCCGCGCGTCCGCAAAATGCCACGGACGCAGGAACTCCCCAACCCGCTCATAGGCCTTGTTGGAGACCAGAAGCGAGCCCAGCAATGCCATTTCGGCTTCGAAATTGTGGGGCGGGGAACGGAAGCCCGCGCCGGCCGACGCGTCCTCCCCGCTGCTGCGGAGCGGAGTGACGTTCGAATCCCGAGGGTCTTGAGGGCTGTCTTGGTTGGGTGAGTCCATCCGACGATAAAGCGCTCCGCCGGTGACGTCATCAAGGCGAATATGATTCGCCTCAGAGGATAGATTTCCACAGCCTGTGAACTACGGGAGTAAGTCGGCGTCCGATTCGCCGTGCGCAAAAGAAAAAGGGCAGGGGCGGCGTCATGAACGCGCGCTCCCTGCCCTGAAACTTCGAAGATGGCCGCCAGACAGCCGGCAGCAATCAATCGGTCTTGGTGTCGTCTTCCGATTCGGTGCTTTCGCCGCCGCCGTCTTCAGCGGAGGTGACATCGACGGTGCCCTCTTCGCTGTCCTGGCCGGCCAGACGCTCTTCCTCGGCCTCGGCGATGATTTCCTCGGGGTTCTCGAAGAACTCCTCGGCCACATCCTCCGAGATGCCTTCGTCGATGACATCCTGGATATCGCCTTCGCGGCGCTCTTCCTCGGTGACGGCGCGGCCCATCTCGGCCTGCACCAGCGCCTCTTCCTCGGTCTTGGCGACGTTCAGCGTGATCTCGACAGAAACTTCCGGATGCAGCCGGATCGAGACGGCATGCAGACCCAGGGTCTTGATCGGGGTCTGGATGTCGACCTGACGGCGGTCGATCGAGACACCTTGCTCGGCAAGGCCATCGGCGACATCGCGCGACTGGACCGAACCATAGAGCTGCCCCGACTCACCGGCCTGTCGGATCACGATCAGCGACTTGCCCTCGACCTGGCTGCCGACACTCTCGGCCTCCTTGCGGGCGTCGAGGTTGCGCGCCTCGAGGTCCTTCTTGCGGGTCTCGAACTCGGCGAGATTGTGCTTCGTCGCCCGCAGCGCCTTGGCCTGCGGCAGCAGGAAGTTGCGCGCATAGCCCGGCTTTACCGTGACCACGTCGCCCATCTGGCCGAGCTTTTCGATGCGTTCAAGCAGTATGACGTCCATGTTCCAGCCCTCCTACTGCACGATGTAGGGCAGGAGCCCGAGGAAGCGCGCCCGCTTGATCGCCTTCGACAGCAAGCGCTGCTTCTTGGCGGACACCGCGGTGATGCGGCTCGGAACGATCTTGCCCCGCTCGGAGATGTAACGCTGCAGAAGCTTGGTGTCCTTGTAGTCGATCGCCGGCGCGCCGGGGCCGGAGAACGGACAGGTCTTCTTGCGGCGGAAAAACGGTCTGCGTCCTGCGGGTCTCATGTCTCGTCTCCATCGTCACTCTTGGCGCCGCCCTTATCGTCCGCGCCGCCCTCATCGTCGGACTTCTGGGCCTTCGGGGCATCGTCAGCCTTCGGGGCATCGTCAGCCTTCTTGCCATCGTCAGCCTTCTTGCCGTCGTCGGTCTTGTTGTCGTCGTCGTGCTTGCCACGCGGCCCGCGGTCGTCGCGGTCACGCCCGCCACGGTCGTCACGGTCGCGGCCACCCTTGTTCTTCATCATCACCGACGGCTCTTCCTCAAGCTCGTCGACGCGAATTGTAAGGTAGCGCAGGATGTCGTCATGGAGGCGCATCTGCCGTTCCATCTCGACGACAGCATCGGACGGGCCGTCGATGTTCATCAGCAGATAGTGACCCTTGCGGTTCTTCTTGATGCGGTAGGTCAGGTTCTTGAGACCCCAATACTCGGTCTTGGTCACCGACCCGCCATTTTCGCCGACCAGGCCGGAGAAAGTCTCCGCCAAGGCTTCGGCTTGCGCGCCGGAGATATCCTGACGCGCAATAAATACGTGTTCGTAGTAGGCCATTCGGGCACTCCCTTCGGCTGTTCTGGGTCCGGTGCTTCCGGCATCTGCCGTCATCAGCGTGTCTCGGCCGGAACACATGAGGCGCGAGACGCGGACCTAGCCGACGCTGGGCGGATGATCCGCATACAGGGCCGGCAAGGAGCTATGTAAGCGGCGCGGTTATACAGGATTTGTGCAGCCGTGCAAGGGGTTCGGGGCGGACGTACACGAGCCGGCGCGCGCTTTGGTCCGGGCCGCTGTTCTTGACTGCGGTAGGCGGTGCGCTATGACTGCGCGAACAACATCGAACGCTCGGGCGCCGGTCGGTTGCCGGAGGCGGAACGGGCGGCAATCGGGGGAGATCATATGGCGCGCGCATTCGTGTTTCCGGGGCAGGGGTCCCAGGCGGTTGGCATGGGCCGGGAACTGGCCGAGGCATTTCCGGTCGCGGCCCATCTCTTCGATGAAGTCAACGACGCGCTCGGCCAGGATCTTCGAAAACTGATGTTCGAGGGCCCCGATGACGAGCTCATGCTCACCGAAAACGCCCAGCCGGCGCTGATGTCGGTCAGCCTTGCGGTGGTGCGGGTGCTGGAGAAAGAGGGCGGCATCACAGTCGCGCGCGGCTGCGAATACGTGGCCGGACACTCGCTCGGCGAATATTCGGCGCTGTGCGCAGCGGGTTCGCTCTCGGTTGCGCATACGGCGCAACTTCTCAAGACCCGCGGCAAGGCCATGCAGAAGGCGGTTCCTGTCGGGGAAGGCGCGATGGCAGCGCTCCTCGGGATCGGGATCGATGTTGCGCGCGAGGTCGCGGACGAAGCGAGCGAGGGCGACGAAGTCTGCCAGGTTGCGAACGACAACGATCCGGGCCAGGTCGTCGTCAGCGGCACCAAGGCCGCCGTCGAGCGGGCTATCGAGATCGCCAAGGAGAAGGGCGCCAAGCGCGGCGTCCTGTTGCCGGTCTCCGCACCTTTTCACTGCAGTCTGATGCAGCCCGCGGCGGACGCCATGAAGTCCGCGCTCGGCGAGATTGTCATCGCGCCCCCGGTGGTGCCGGTCGTTGCCAACGTTACGGCCGAGCCGGTCAGCGACCCCGACATGATCCGGGCGCTTCTGGTGGAGCAGGTGACGGCGACGGTGCGCTGGCGGGAAACCGTGCTGCGCTTGCGCAAGGACGGCGTCGACACGGTGGTCGAGCTCGGAGCGGGCAAAGTCCTCGCGGGCCTCGTGCGCCGCATCGACCGGGAGTTCACCTCATCCTCGGTGGGAACGCCGGCGGATGTAGACGCTTTTCTTGGCGTATCCTGATCCGCGCCTGTATTAAACTGAACACCATTCAGGAGTTTGATTTTGTTTAATCTCGAAGGGAAAAAAGCGCTGGTGACCGGTGCTTCCGGCGGTATCGGGCGGAGCATTGCCGAGGTGCTGCACGCCAACGGCGCGACGGTCGCGCTCTCGGGCACCCGGGAGGATGCCCTGAAAGAGGTGCAGGACGCGCTCGGCGATCGCGCCCATGTGACGCCCTGCAACCTGATGGATCTCGAAGCCGCCAAGGAACTTGCACCCCATGCGCACGAGGTGATGGACGGCCTCGATATCGTCGTCAACAACGCGGGCCTCACTCGCGACATGCTCTCGATGGCGATCAAGGACGAGAACTGGCAGCAGGTGATCGACGTCAACCTGACCGCCTCGTTCTTCATCGTCCGGGCAGCCCTCAAGACCATGACCCGGGCGCGCTGGGGGCGGATCGTCAATATCACCTCGATCGTCGGCGTCACCGGCAACGCGGGCCAGGCGAACTATGCGGCCTCCAAGGCCGGCATGATCGGCATGACGAAATCGATCGCCCAGGAAATCGCGAGCCGCAATATTACGGTGAACTGCGTGGCTCCCGGCTTCATCGAGACCGCGATGACCGACAAGCTGAACGACAAGCAGAAAGAGGCGATCATGCAGATCATCCCGGCGCGCCGGATGGGCACGCCGAGCGATATCGCCGCTGCCGTCCTCTATCTCTCGAGCGAGGAGGCGGCCTATGTCACTGGCCAGACCTTGCATGTGAATGGTGGAATGGCCATGATATGACCATGCGCTTGCAGGCGTCTTAAGAGCCGTTCCGCGGCGCTTTCCCGGTCCTGCAAACTGTGTTACCAACCCGCCGCCTGCCGTGGCCCTGCCATGGAAACCGGCGCGAACATTTCGACCCAGTGTCCGGGTCTCGGCCTGGCGGCTTTGTGCCGCGGGGCTGGCAGAAATCTCCCGGACCGAAAAACGGAAAACAAAATCCGGTGCCTTGGCCTTACGGCTGCCGGCACCGACAATCCAGAAGTTTCAACGATACCCGGGGGTATGGGACATGAGTGACGTAGCGGACCGCGTGAAAAAGATTGTCGTCGACCGCCTCGGCGCCGACGAGAGCAAAGTGACGCCGAATGCCGGCTTTATCGACGATCTCGGTGCCGACAGCCTCGACACCGTCGAACTGGTCATGGCTTTCGAGGAAGAGTTCGGGATCGAAATTCCCGACGACGCGGCGGAAAAGATCATGACCGTCCAGGATGCCATCACGTTCATTGAAAAGCAGGCCGCCTAAATCCAACTGGTCTTTGCCGGTGCATCTACGCGGAAGTCCGGTGAATATCTGAACCGGGTGGCTGACCTGTGCCTTGCATGGGCCGATGAACGGATCGGTTCCTGGGCGGGGTCTGACAGCAAGAGCAAACGAGGTCCGGAGAAGCCATGCGACGAGTAGTTGTCACCGGTCTGGGGCTTGTCTCGCCAATTGCTAATGGTGTCGAGGCGAGTTGGCAACGGATTTTGGCGGGCGAGTCGGGGCTTGGCCGTATCGAGTCCTTCGATGTCTCCGACCTGCCCTGCAAGGTCGCGGGCGCCGTGCCGCGGGGCGACTCCGAAAACCGGCCCGCCAATCCGGCAGGCGATGACCTGTTCTATATCAACGACTATCTAGAGCCGAAGGACCAGCGGAAGGTCGACGACTTCATACCGTTCGCCATCGCGGCCGCCGAGGAGGCGGTCAAGGATTCGGGTTGGGCGCCCGACAACGACCAGGCGTTTGAACGCACCGGCGTTCTGATCGGCTCGGGCATTGGCGGTCTCGACTACATCGCCAAGACCAGCATCGTGCTCGAGGAGCGCGGACCGCGGCGGATCACGCCGTTCTTCATACCCGCATCCCTGATCAATCTGGCGGCAGGGCAGGTCTCGATCCGTCACGGCTTCAAGGGCCCGAACCACGCGGTCGTGACCGCCTGCGCGACCGGCACCCACGCCATCGGCGATGCGGCGCGTATGATCATGCTGGACGATGCCGACGTCATGGTCGCGGGCGGCACCGAGGCGGCGATCTGCCGCATCGGTATCGCCGGATTTGCGGCCGCCAAGGCGCTCTCGACCGGTTTCAACGATACCCCGACCGCCGCCTCGCGGCCCTGGGACGTGGGCCGCGACGGCTTCGTCATGGGCGAGGGCGCCGGTATCGTGATCCTTGAGGAGATCGAGCACGCAAAGGCACGCGGCGCCCACATTTATGCCGAAGTCATTGGCTATGGCATGTCGGGTGACGCGTACCATGTGACCGCGCCGTCCGAAGACGGCAGTGGTGGCTACCGCGCGATGAAGGCTGCGTTCCGGAATGCCAAGTTCCGCGGCGCCGAGGTTGCGCTTGACGCCATCGACTATGTGAACGCGCACGGCACGTCGACGCCGAAGGGCGACGAGATCGAACTCAACGCCGTGAAAAAGCTGTTCGGTGACCATGCCTATTCGCTTTCGATGTCGTCCACGAAATCCGCGATCGGGCATCTGCTGGGTGCGGCCGGCGCGGTCGAGGCCGTGTTCTCGATCCTGGCCATGCGGGACAATGTGGCGCCGCCCACGCTCAATCTCGACAATCCGTCCGAGGGCTGTGACATCGATCTCGTGCCGAATGCCGCAAAAGAGCGATCCATCACCTATGCGCTTTCGAATTCATTCGGGTTCGGCGGTACCAATGCGAGCATCATTTTCGGCCCGGCTCCCTGATTTGATGTCTCGCGGCCGGACGACACTGGAGTTGCCGCGTTGATCCGCTTTATCAAAGCAACGCTGAAGACACTTTTCGTGCTCGGGACGCTTGCGAGCATCAGCGCCGCGGTTGTGCTGGTGTGGGGCTACCGTGAATTCACCGGTCCCGGACCGCTGACCACGGAAAAGACCGTCATCATCCCGAAAGGCGCCGGCGTCATCCAGATCGCCGATCAGCTCCTCAAGGAAGGGGTCATCACCAACGCCGACGTTTTCCGCTTCGGCGCCCGGCTGACCGCCGAGGGGCGACAGCCGCGCGCCGGCGAGTACAAGTTCGGCACCGCGGCGAGCCAGCGGCAGGTCATGAACAAGATCCTCGAAGGCGACACTGTGATCCGGAAATTCACGGTGATCGAGGGCGAGACGACATATGAGGTGCTTGAAAAGCTCGACAAGATGGATGGTCTCGAGGGGGTCATCACGATCAGTGTGCGCGAAGGCGAGCTGTTGCCCGAGACCTATTTCTATTCCTGGGGCGATACCCGGAATTCGATGGTCGAGCGGATGCGCAGCGCGATGCAGAAGACGCTTGAAACCCTGTGGCTGAAACGCGCGCCGGATCTGCCCTACAAGACCAGGCGCGAGGCTTTGATCATGGCTTCGATCGTCGAGAAGGAAACCTCGCTCGACAGCGAATATCCGATCATCACCGGGGTGTTCATCAACCGCATGCGGATCGGGATGAAGCTGCAGACCGATCCCACGGTCATCTACGGAATCACCAAAGGGGAGGGCTCCCTTGGCCGCGGGCTGAAGCGCTCCGAGCTCAAGGGCAAAACCCCCTACAACACCTATGTGATCGACGGCCTGCCACCGGGACCGATTTCGAATCCCGGCAAAGCGGCACTGGCGGCTGCCATGAATCCGGCGACGACGAAGTACCTTTACTTCGTTGCCAACGGCAAGGGCGGGCACAACTTTGCCGAAACCGGCAAGCAGCACCTGCGCAACGTTGCGAAGTGGCGGGTCATCGAGCGGGGCATCCGCAAGCGACGGAAGAAGAAGTAGCGCGCGGCGGCTGTTGTGCGCGCGCGGACGTTGCTGTTCAGGATTCCTTGGTGGGCTTTACCGGAAATCCTTCGACGATCGGCTCGCCGTCGGCGTTCCGGGCACCATTGTGACCGTTGGCCTTGCGTCCGAACCACCCCTGGTATCCGGTAGGGAGGGCATTCAGCCAGCGTTGCTGGAGCCACCAGGGCAACGATGCGGACAGCACTGTGCCGAAATACATGAAACTCGGGAAGGCAATGCGGCCCTTGCCCTTGTCGACGCCGCGGCGAATGATCGCAACAGCCCGGTCGAGGTCCTGCATCATCGGCATGTGATAAGGATTTCGTGCCGTCATCGGAGTCCGGATGAAACCCGTTGATACAACAGACACGCACACACCATAGCGTTTGAGATGGCCACGGAGGCCTTCGCCATAGATCCTGACTGCAGCCTTGCTCGCGGCATAGGCGGGCGCGCCCGGCAGCCCCGTGAAGCCGGCGAGCGAGCTCATAATCACCAATTGCCCCTGGCCGCGTTTCCGCATCAGCGGGATCACCGGGTGGATCGTGTGGACGACGCCGAGGAAATTAACGTCGAGAATCTGTTCCGCCTGTTTGCGGCTCTCGCCGAGACGGCCGGTTCCGGCCGATATTCCCGCATTCGCATAGACGATATCCAGCGGCAGTGACGCGTCGCGCGATGTAATCCAGATATCCATGGCGTCCCGGTCGGTGACATCGATGACTTCGGTCACCACCTCGGCACCCAATTGGCGGCAGTCGTCCGCCACTTTTCCCAGGCGGTCGGCATTGCGGCCGCTCAGCGACAGCGTCATGCCCGCCTGCGCATAGGAACGGGCCAGCCCTGCGCCAATGCCGCTGCTCGCGCCGGTGATGAGTATGTGCCGGACTGCCGTCATTTTCGTATCGTGCTTACCCCAAGGTCGGCATGTTATTAACGGGCTGCCTTGTTGGCCGCTGCCCACGCCGATATAAACTTCCCCGCGCCGGTCATAGCCGCCGGGCGGTTGCCCTGCAACATCTATACGGCAACATCCGAAACCATACTGTGTTGGAGGTCACTTGACCGTTGCGAGCATGACCGGGTTTGCCCGTGAAGAAGGGCGAATTGATGACTACGTCTGGGTCTGGGAGGTCAAGAGCGTCAACGGGCGGGGCCTCGATTTTCGCTGCCGGGTGCCACAAGGCTATGACGAGCTTGATGCCCGCGCGCGCCAGGCCGCACAGAAGCGCTTCAAGCGGGGCTCACTGTCGCTGAATCTCTCCGTCAACCACCTCGACGGCAGCGCCGGGCTTGCGGTCAACCGGGAGCTGCTCGATCAGGTCCTGGCGCTTGGCGAAGACCTCAAGGGCCGGGTCGAGGATGCAAAGCCCCGGCTGGAAGGCCTGCTTGCGATCCGCGGTATCGTCGAGCCCGTGAGCGAGGTGGAAACGCCCGAGCTCCGCGCGGCTCGGATCGCCGCGATGGAAGCCACGCTGGGCGCCGCCCTCGATGCGCTTGTCACAGCGCGGCAATCGGAGGGCGCGCGGATGGCCGACGTCGTAGCGGGTCACGTCGATGAAATCGCGCGCCTCACCGACGACGCCGAGGGAGTGGCGGCACTGCAACCGAAGGCGATCAAAGAGCGGCTGGCCGCCAACATCCAGGATTTGCTCGAGGCTGACACGCCATTGTCTGAAGAGCGCCTTGCCCAGGAGGCAGCGCTGTTGGCGAACAAGGCTGACGTGCGCGAGGAACTCGACCGTCTTCGGGCCCACATCGAGGCTGCACGTGAACTGCTGGCGAAGGGCGGTTCGATCGGCCGTCAGCTCGATTTTCTCTGTCAGGAGTTCAACCGGGAGAGCAACACGATCTGCTCGAAGGCGCAGGACCTCGAGCTCACGCGCATCGGTCTTGCCTTCAAATCGGTGATCGACCAGTTCCGCGAGCAGGTGCAAAACATTGAATAGCGCTTCTGAAATCAGCCGCCGCGGGCTGATGCTGGTCCTGTCGTCGCCCTCGGGCGCGGGCAAGACCACAATCGCGCGGAAGATTCTCGAAAGCGACGACAATCTCGCGATGTCGGTTTCGGTCACGACGCGGCCGCCGCGGCCCGGTGAGAGCGACGGCGTCGACTATCATTTCATCGATGCCGCCAGATTCAGCGAAATGGCCGAGACGGGCGACCTGCTTGAGCACGCGCACGTGTTCGATCATCACTACGGAACGCCCCGTGGGCCGGTCGAGGCGGCGCTGTCGGCCGGCCGCGATGTGCTTTTCGATATTGACTGGCAGGGCACCCAGCAGCTGGTCGAAAAGGCGCGGAAGGACCTGGTTTCGATCTTTATCCTGCCGCCTTCGGTTGACGAACTCGAGCGACGGCTGCGCGCCCGGGCGCAGGATCCGGAAGATGTGGTCCAGTCCAGAATGGCAAAAGCGTCAGATGAAATGAGCCATTACGCGGAATACGACTACATAATCGTCAATCACGACGTCGAGGTGAGCACCGCGAAAGTCGCGGGCATCCTCAGTGCCGAACGCCTCCGGCGCGAGCGGCAGGCCGGATTAACTGACTTCGTAAACACGCTCCGGAAAGGCTGAGCGGCTAGTTTGTCGGCCGCGCGAGTGCGTCAGGGCCCATCCGGGCGATGCGTTCGGCAAGTTCGGTCAGAATGCGATCGAGAACCGGCAGGACCTGCTCCCGCCGCATGCCGGCCCGCAGACGCGGATCGTAGAGCGCGGTGAGAATGACCCTGTCGTTAAGGGTCGGGCGCTGCATCACTCCACCGGACAGCATGATCGATTCGATCTGGCGGGTGTGTCCGCTGAGCCCCAGCACATGCATCAGCTCATGATAGACGCAGCGCGAGCCGGCGCCTTGCACGGTGTCGGTTGCGTTGTAGATCAGCCCGCGGGCGATCCGCCGGCCATCGGGGCCATAGAAGAAGGCAATGCAGTTGGTACGGCGCAGGCGGTCGGCGCGAATGCCGTGCCGATGTCCCACGACCCGCCGGAGTTCGGAAACCATCTGCCGTTTCGGGCCGAACTGCATGCGAACCTGACCCCGCATCGGGAAGCGCAGGACGGCACCGTTGCGCGCCCGGTGAACTTTGATCTGAACGCCAGTCAATCGGCTGATTTCTGCGGTTTCCCGCTGTACCATGCCGAACCGGGTTGCCGCATGGGGCCCCTGGATCACGACCGTCATGGGACCCTGCCACTTCATCAACGTGACATTTGGGTTACCGAAGGGCGTCGCGCCGGGAAACGCGAGTTGCTCAAACGAGGATTTAAGTTCGTGAAGCGGCGCGAGATTGGCGGGCCACTCCGCACGCGCTGTACTCTGGAGGCCGAGCAGGCCCGCAACGAGCAGCAGGGAAATCGCGCCAGTCCGGGAGCGGCTGCGGCCTCGGGGAGTGCAGGGATGAGCCATGACGGCATGCTACCCGATCCGGAAGAGCCCGCGAATAACATCGGCGCGAGCGGGGCTCAGACCGGGTCTTCACCCAGATGCCGCAGATAGCATTCGGCAAGGCGCCGGAAATCCTCAACCGTCAGCGTTTCGGCCCGCGCCGTCGGATCTACACCGGCCGCATTGGTGAGGGCCGCAGGATCGAGCTGTAGCGATTTCAAACTCTGCCGCAGCATCTTGCGCCGGTTTCCGAACGCCGCGGCGGTGACGGTCTCCACAGCCAGGATAAGTTCGTGGGTTGGCATCTCGGAGCGCGGCCGGAATTGCACCACGGTCGACGCGACCTTCGGAGGCGGCACGAAGGCAGCTGCGGGAATATTGAATACGCGCGATGTCTCGCAGGTTAACTGACTGATTACACTCAATCTTCCGTAGGTCCGGCTGCCGGGTTCGGCGACGATCCGGTCGGCCACTTCGCGCTGGAACATCAATGTCAGGGACTCGTATTGTCCGGCCGTCCGGAGCCACCCGATGAGCAACGGTGTCGCGACATTGTAAGGCAGATTGGCGACGATCCGGACAGGACCCGGGCCGTGCGCGGCCGCCAGCACCGCCGGGTCGAGGGCCATCGCGTCGCCGTCGACCACCGTCAGCCGGTCCGGATAGGCCGCGACGAGGCCCGCGAGCGCCTCTAGGCAGCGCAGATCCTTCTCGATGGCGAGCACCGAGGCCGCACCTTCCCCAAGCAGGGCGCGGGTGAGCCCGCCGGGGCCGGGTCCGATCTCCACCGTGATGCCTTGCAAGAGGTCGCCGGCCGAGCGGGCGATCCGGGCAGTCAGATTCAGATCGAGAAGGAAATGTTGCCCAAGCGACTTTCGCGCGCCAAGGCCGTACGCGGCGATCACATCGCGAAGGGGCGGTAGATCGTCAGGAGAAGCAGGGGGCATCACGCAGTCCGGATCGTCATGCGCGTACGTAGCGCGCGCGATTGTCCGCGATTCGGGCGGCCATCTCGATCGCTGCGATCATGCTCGCCGGATTTGCCGCCCCGGTACCCGCGATATCGAACGCCGTGCCGTGATCGGGCGAGGTGCGGACGAACGGTAATCCGATCGTGATGTTGATGCCACCATAGAAATCAATAGTTTTCAATGGGATAAGCGCCTGATCATGGTACATGCACAAGACCGCGTCGTAGACCGTTCGGGCCTCGGCATGGAACAGGCTGTCGGCGGGAAACGGGCCCGTGACGGACTGCGCCTCTCCCTGGAGGGCTGAAATTGCGGGTACGATGATCTTCCGTTCCTCGTCGCCGAACCGGCCGTCTTCGCCCGCATGGGGGTTAAGGCCCGCAACCGCGATGCGGGGATGGGAGATGCCGAAATCCTGACGCAACGCGTCAATCAACAGTTTCCCGATCGCAATGAGTTTTTCGGTCGTAAGTTCGCGCGGCACATTGCGGAGCGCTGT
>JAJFFI010000472.1 GCA_021776755.1 Alphaproteobacteria bacterium
GACGCGGGCCAGCATCTCGTAAAGCGCGCGCGGCTCCTTCACCACGTCATGGTAGGTGAATTCGATCCCCGCCTCGTTGAAATAGCCCTTGGCGCGGGTGCAGTGGGGGCAGGTTTCCTTGCCGTAGAGATGGGTGCCCCGGACCTTCGAGCGTGCGGCCCAGGCGCCGATGATCGCCTCGGTCAGGACGCCACGGTTAAGCGCATGGCCCTGGCTGACGACCTTGCCATCGACCATCACGATCGGCGCGTGCCAGCCGCCGGCCATCAGCGGCCGCCACCACTCGGACAGCCATTCGCGTTCCTCGATCTCGACCGGAATGCCGGCAAGTTCGTGTTCGAGCGTGTCGGCGATGACGTCCCTGGTCAGCGAACACTCGCCGCAGGGGATGCTGACCTTGAAGGGCCCCCAGGCCCCGGCCCAGCGGTAGAGCGTGAGTTTGACGGGGGGTGCGGACTGAACGGCCATGGCGCGGCTCCTGCGTTTCGTGTCGCACCTAATGTCGTGCCTGACCGCGTAGTCCGGAAGGGGCGCTCACGCAGCTTTGAGCGGAAGTGTTTGGGGGCCTTACTCGATCGCGTCGACGAGCCAGCGCTGGACCGGAGCCATCCTGGTGAATTCACCGACCGCCCATTTGACCGCCTTGCCGGTGAAGAGCTCCGGCGGGTGCTTGACACGGCGGCCGATGAAGAGGCCGGAGCGGCGGAGGAATTCGGCGTTCGGATGATCGGCGTCGCAGCCCTTGGGCACGCGCTTGTAGCGGGGTTCGGCGAACGTGTAATCGCCCTTGCCCTGCACTTTCTTCACGGCATCCCGGAGCGCCTTGCCGGACGCCGGGTCGGCGGCGGCCTTGCGGTAGCGCTCGAGCTGCTTGGGCTGGAACTCCGGCAGGCCCGCGCCGAGCGCGACTTCGGTGGGAGAGATCCACATGTAGAAGCCCGGGTGCATCATGCGCTTGCCCGGGCCGTCCCAGAAGATCAGGCCCATGCCGGTCTTGTAGGGCGTCTTGTCCTTCGAGAACCGGGTGTCGCGGTTGATCCGCATGATCGAGCCGTTGACCTTCGGCTCGGCACGGATGCCGGGCGCGATCTTCTGCAGCGGCACGCTCATGGCGGCGACGAAGTCCTTCGCCGCGTCCGCATAGACCGCGTCATAGGTCGCGCGGTTCGCATCGAGCCACGCCTTCTCGTTGTTCGCTTCAAGACCCTTGAGGAACTTCGTCAGGTCCTTTGAGAACCCGGGAAAGTCGGACATGACGGCGGCTCCTATATCACCTGCACGATCGAGAGTATGGCCCCTGCGAGCAAGACGAGGAAGGTTGCCGACATGCCGGCGATGCGGCGGGGGAGGTTCTCGCTCTCGATCGCCCAGACGTGCATCAGCCGGCCCGCGAGCAACACGACACCCATGGCGTGGATGATCCACGGCGCGGCCCCGTTGATTTCGCAGAGTCCCATGAGGATAAGCGCCAGCGGGACATATTCGGTGAAGTTGCCGTGGACGCGAATCCGCTTGCCGAGCGCGGCGTCGCCGCCGTCGTTGAGCGCAACCTTGGCTGCATTGCGCCGGAAGATCACCCGGAAGGCGATGACGATCAGGAACACGGCAAAAACGGCGGCATACAGGGCGGTTGCGGGTAGAACCGGGGTGGGCATGAAACCTCTCCTTGAGATATCTGCTTGATATGATAATTAACATATACTGGTTTTTATATGATAGTTATCATATTTCATGAAGGACAGATTACGGAAAATCGCATGCCCTGGACCGAAGCGCACAAGGCCGAAACCCGTACCCGCATCCTCGATGCCGCCGGACGGCTCTTCAGGCGCGACGGCTTCAAGGGCGTCGGCATCGACAAGGTGATGGCCGAGGCGGGGCTCACCCGCGGCGGCTTCTACGCACATTTTGCCTCGAAGGAAGATCTGCTGCGCGCGGTGGTCAGCGAGGTGGTGTTCGCCGACCTGATCCGGATGCACGAACGTGGCGGCAAGAACGATCCACCCCGATGGCTCGCCGCAACGATCGATGGCTATCTTTCGGAGGCCCACCGCGACCGCACAATAACCGGATTTTCCGACTGTCCGATGGCGGCGCTTGCAGCCGAAGTTTCGCGGGCCGGGCCGGAAGTGCGCAGCGCCTATACCGAGGTTGCCCGCGATCTGATGGGCGCGATCGCCGGGCGGATCGAGCCGCAGCTCGCGGAGGGTGCGGAAGGCTCCGGGGCCGGCGATTTCGATGCCTGGGAGCGCGCGATTGCCTTGGTCGCCCTGCTCTCGGGCGGGCTTGCCCTGTCGCGGGCAGTGAACGACAAGGCGCTGTCCGCCGCGGTGCTAGAGGCAGCACGGAAAGGCGCGAAACTGATCGCGCGAACCTAGCTCTTTGTATCGTCCGGGCAGGCGCCGCGTTCGATTTCGACGGTGGCGTGTTCGATCCCGAAATGATCGTGCAGGCGGGACTTGATCGCGGCGCGGGCAGCTTCGGCCGGGGCGGCATCGGCAAGGCGCGCGTGGAGCGTCATCATGCGGCGCTCGTCGGTGATCGACCAGACATGAACGTGGTGCACATCGTCGACGCCGTCGATGGCGGCGGTGAGATCGCGGCAGACCTCGCGGTTGTCGAGGCCGTCGGGCGCGCCCTCCAGCAGGATATGTCCCGCGTCGCGCACCAGCATCCAGCCGCTCCGCAGGATCAGCAGCGCCACCAGCACCGAGAGCAGCGGGTCGATCGGCGTCCAGCCGGTTGCGATAATGATGCCCGCCGCCACCAGGGCCGCGACCGACCCGAGCAGGTCGCCCAGCACATGGAGCGTCGCGCCGCGGATGTTGAGGTTCTCCCGGTCCGCCCCGTGCAGGATCCAGAACGCGAGCAGATTGACGACCAGTCCCGCCGCGGCCACCGCCGCCATCGGCCCGCCCAGCACCGGCACCGGGTCGGCAAAACGCCACGCCGCCTCCCAGATGATCCACGCGGCTATGGGGAACAGCGAGAGCCCGTTGACGAAGGCGGCGACCACCTGGAAGCGGTCGAAGCCGTAGGTGCGCCGCCAGTCGGCCGGGCGGCGCGAAAGCCGGAACGCAAACCAGGCGAGCGCGAGCGAGGCGAAGTCGGTCAGCATGTGCCCGGCGTCCGCGATCAGCGCGAGCGACCCCGCGACCACGCCGCCGGCGACCTCGACAAACATGAAAGTGCCCGTCAGCAACGCGCACCAGAAGGTGCGGCGTTCGTTGGCGGAGCCATGGCCGTGGCCATGCCCGTGACTGTTGTCGTCGGAATGCGGCTGGCGGTCGGCCACGGCTAGATCACCTTGCCGGGATTCATGATGC
>JAJFFI010000473.1 GCA_021776755.1 Alphaproteobacteria bacterium
GGCCAGGTGATCGCCGCAATCGGTCTCTCGGGCATGACACGCATCCCGCATCTGCACTTCGAGGTGACCAAGGATGACGCCAAGATCGACCCGTTCGTCGGCCTTGAAGGACAGCCGGGCCAGTGCGAAGCCGGACGCGCGCCGCTCTGGACCGAGGCAGCGCTCGGCACCATCAAGTACGAACCGAGCTTTATCCTCGATGTCGGGATCGCGGTCGGCAAACCCACGAGCGAGCGGGCGCTCGACGGCAAGTACATCGAGACGACCCTGCCGGCAGGCTCTCCCTCGCTGTCCGTCTGGGTTTATCTGGTGGGAGCGCGCAAGGGCGACGAGGTGCGCTTCCGCATCTCCGGGCCCGACAAGACGCCGGTGCTGAACAAGAACACGATCATCGACCAGGGCTATGCTAGCTGGTTCGGCTATGCTGGCGTCCCGCGCCAGGGCGCGGCGTTTGAACCGGGCATCTATACGGGCTTCGTGCAGGTCATTCGCAAGGTCAACAACAGCGCCGAAGTTTACGTGCGGCCGGTTCGGATCGAGATCGAAGCGCAATAATTTCTGCAGGACCCACGGGCATGTCCTGTGAGGTGGCGGCAACCACTGACGCGTCCTATGATGGCGAATTGATCAATTTTCATCGAACAGGGAGTTCCCCCAATGACCGTTACCCGCATCAGCAAGATCACCGCGAGTTCCAGCAAGAGTTTTCAGGCGGCCGTCGATGAAGGGCTCGAGCGCGCGAACCAGACGCTCCGCGGCATCACGGGCATCGACGTGACTGGCCACACCGCGAAGGTGAAGGATGGCAAGGTTACCCAGTACCGGGTCACCATGAACATCGCGTTCGTGCTCGACGACTAGGCGTTACGCGTTCCGGATTTGGGGCGGTCCTGCGGGGCCGCCCTTTTCGTTTGGGCGCCTATTCCGCGGGCTGCGGGTCAGAGGCAGATGCCTCGCCCTTTGGCCCGCGCCAGCGGTCCCGGAGACGGCCGACATCGCCCTGAATGGCGATCAGCGAGGGCACCAGCAGCAGCACCCAGAGCGTCGCCACCATCAGGCCGAATACGATGGTTACCGCCATCGGGATCAGGAACTGCGCCTGCAGATCTTTTTCGAACAACAACGGCAGCAGGCCGCCGACGGTTGTGAGCGAGGTCAGCAGAACCGCGCGGAGCCGGTCTTTCGAGCCTTCGATCACGGCCTCGAACACGTCCTGCCCCTCGCGAATGTGTTCGTCGATGGTGCTCACCAGAAGGATCGAGTCGTTGACGACGATGCCCGACAAACCGATCAGCGCGACCATGCTGAGGATGGTGAGGTCGAAGCCGAGCAGGATATGGCCAATGACCGCGCCGACGAAGCCGAGCGGAATGATCGCCATCACGACGATGGGCCGCGTGTAGCTCGCAAACACCCATGCAAGCACGATGTAGATGCAGATCAGCCCGATCATGGCGCCGACCCGCATGTCGCCGAAGGTGGTCGCCTGCTCCTCGGCCTTGCCCTTGAAGGTGAAGGCCAGACCGTATTTGTCGGCGATCTGCTGCAACCCATCTTCGCGGAGCGCTTCGAGCACCTTGCCGGTCGTGGTGATGGCCTTGTTGGTTTCGGCCGTGACCGAGACCTGACGCGAGCCGTCCTCGCGGTTGATCCGGGAGAAACCTTCCTTGTCCTTGCGCGACGAAATCTCACCCAGCGGAACCTCGGCCCCGGAGGGCGAGCGGAGATAGAGCGTATCGAGCGTCCCCGTTCCAACTCCGTCGCGCGGAAACTGGACGCGGATCAGCACTTCCTCGTCGGCACGCGGAAAGCGTTTGGCGATTGCGCCCTGAAAGGCATCGCGGACCTGCCGGCCCAGGGTCTCGGTGGTGAAGCCAAGCGCCCGGCCGTGATCGGTAAGCTCTAGGATGGTTTCCTTCTTGCCGTAGGGCAGATTGTCGGCGACATCGCTGACGCCCGGATAGCGCGCGAGGAGCTCCTTGACCTCGGTCGCGGCTTTCTTCAGGGCATCCGGATCGCCGCCGCTCAGACGCACATCGACATCGCGTCCCGGCGGGCCGCCCTGGGCCGGCAGGATCGTGAGTTTCTGGGTCCCGGCGATCAGGTGGACTTCCTTCCGCCAGGCATCCATGAAGTCGCGCGCCCGCACACTCCGGTCTTCGGACGGCACGAGTTCGACCACCATGCCCGCCACATGGTCGCCGGCATCGGTCGGCAGACCCGGCTGCGCACCGACTGTGCGTCCGATGCGGGCAACCCCAATGCGGACCAGCCCGCCATCCTTGCCGGAAAGCGACGTGTCGGTCGCGATGAGCGCGCGCTCGATCTCGTCGATCATCTCGATGGTCTGCTCGCGGGGCGTGCCGGCCGCCATTTCGATGTTGGCGTATATCTTGTCGACCTCGGGCGACGGAAAGAACACGAAGCCGACACGCCCGCCGACCACGAGTCCGATGGAAATCAGGAACACCGCAAACGCCGTCGCCACAGTGGCATAGCGCCAGGTAACGCAGAACGTCACCGCGTGGCGGAACGGGCCGTCGCGAAAGGCGTTGAAGCCGCGGTCGAAGCGCTTGCGGAAGCGGCCGGGCTCTTTCTTGGTTGCGGTCAGCGCGCCCTTCATGTGGCCCGGCATGATGAGGAAGCATTCGACGAGCGAGGCAAGGATCACGGCGACGATGACCAGCGGGATGCCCCGGATGATCTGGCCGATGATGTCTGAGATGATGAAGAGCGGCAGGAAGGCCGCGATGGTGGTCAGGGAAGAGCTGAACACCGGGGCGGCCATGCGCTTGGCTCCGCGCACGGCGGCGTCGGTCGGGGTGGCCCCCCGGCGGTAAAGAAACTCTGAGTGTTCGCCGACGACGATCGCGTCATCGACGATGATGCCGAGCGCCATGATCAGCCCGAACAGGCTCACCATGTTGATGGTCTGCCCCGACGCCAGCATCACCAGCATGGTGCCAAGGAGCGACACCGGAATGCCGACGGCGACCCAGAACGCGACCCGGGCATTCAGGAACAGGAACAGCACGATCAGAACCAGGACCAGGCCCCCTGCCCCGTTGGCGAGCAGCAATTTGATGCGCGATCGGATCAGCTCGGCGTTGATGTCGTATTCGATGATCGTGAGGTTCGCGGGCAGCGTCGGCTTGATCTCGGTCAGATAGTCCCGGACCGTGTTGGCGAGTTTCAGCGCATCGGCGTTGGTCGAGCGCTGCACCTGCAGAACGATCGCCTGCTCGCCGCGGTAGCGGTTGGTGACCTGTCCTTCCTTGAAGGCCTCGGTGACTTTGGCAACGTCGCGCAGCAGGACTCGCTGGCCGTTTTCGAGCGCGCGGACCTCGATCTTGCCGACACCTGAAGCGTCCTTTACCAGCCCGAGGCTGCGGATCTGGCGCTCGGCAGCACCCCCGGTGGTGCCCGACGGCAGGTCGCGGGATTGCTGACCGATGCGGGCCGCGATGTCGCCAAGCGTCATGTCGAGCCGGCGCAGCATCTCGGGCGTGATCTCGACCCAGATTTCCTCGTCCCGCGCGCCGTAGACCTCGATCTTGTCGATGCCGCGGTTCAGCAGGTCGTCCCGCATCCGTTTGGCGAGCGCCTTCAGGGATCGCTCGGGATAGGGACCGGAAATCAGAATTCGGCTGATCGGGTCGTAGCGGAGGATGCGCCGGATCTTCGGGCGTTCGGCGTCTTCGGGAAGCGTCGTGATCTGGCCGACGGCGCTCTCGATATCGGAGAGCGCGCCCTGCATGTCGGCGCCGGGCTCGAACTCGATGACGACCGAGGCGAAGCCCTCGCTCGACGTCGAGCGGACCCGCTTGACGCTGTCGATGAAGCGGACTTCGCGCTCGACCGCCTGGACGACATTGTTGTCGACATCCTCGGCGCTGGCGCCGGGCCATTCGATGTTGACGACGATGATGTCGATGCCGAAGTCGGGGAAGAACTGGGTGTTCATCCGGTTCAGCGAAAAGAAACCAACGATGATCATCAGCACCATCAGCAGGTTCGCCGCCGTCGGGTGCCGCGAGAACAGGCCAATCAGGCCCCCGCCCGCGCCCGACGGACCGGAGGGGCCGGGAAGCCGCGGCTGATCCTGTTTGGGTGTGCGTGCCATGAGGCGGAGCGCGCGGGCCCTAGCGGGCGCGCACCTTCACTCCGGGTCCGATCTCGGCAAACCCCGTCGTCGCGATGATATCGCCGGGACGGAGGTCGCCCTGCACCAGCACTTCGTCGCTGATGCGGGTCATGATTTCGACGACCCGTGGCTCGAGCCGGCCGTCCTTCACGATATACACCGTGTCGCCGCCATGAACCGCGCTCTGCGGCAGGCGCGCGACCTTGAGGTATTCGCGATCGGGCACCGCGACCTCGACGAAGACGCCCGGGCGCAGCAGGGTGTCGAGCTTGATGCCGTCGATGCGGGCATAGAGATCGATACCGCCGCTCGACGCCGTGACCTGGCTCTCGGTGCGTTCGATCACCGCGTCATAGACAAAATTCCGCGCCTGGGCGCGCCAGATGACGGTCGCCTTGCGGCCCTCGACGCCGCCGGCCGCCACCAGGCGCGCGTATTCCGAGTCGCTCATGTGAAAGCGCGCCTCGAGACGGTCCGCGGCGATCAGCGTTGCGATCTTGTCGCTGGTGCCGACCTGCTTGCCGATTGCGGTCTCTGCGCCCGACACGAAGCCATCGAAGGGCGCGACGAGACGTATTTTCTCAAGATCGCGGAGCGCCCGCTCGAGCGCCACTTGCTGGCGGTCGATCACGGCCTGTTGCTGCTTGATGCGCGCCTCGAGACCGGCGATCGACTTCTCCCGGCTGACCACGGCCTGGCTGAGTTCAGACAGCCGCAGTTTCGAGTCATCAAGCGCCTTCTGGGTGCCCGTCCCGCGGGAGCGGAGGCTTTCGCGCCGGCCGACCTCGCGCTTCTGCAGATCGAATTGCTCGAGGTTGCCCTGCAGGAGCGCCTGCTCGCTGGATTTCTCGGCTTGGAGTTCGTCGAGCCGGGCACGGGCTTCGGCAACCTGGGCGGTCCGTTCCTTGACCATCAGTTCGTAGTCGAACGCCTCGATCGCGACGAGCAGATCGCCCTTTCGAACCTTGCCGCCGTTGACATAGCTCTTGCCGACTTCGACCACCCGGCCGGCAACAAGGGGCCGCAGCTCGGCGGACTGGCCGGCGACAATCTCTCCCAGCAGTTTCAGGTCGGGCTGGAAATTGCGGATGTCGACAGTCGCGGTGCCGATCGTCCAGACGCGTTCGACGGGCGGCTTGCGGGTGACGGCCGGCCGGGTCGCCACAAGGCCCACGACCACGACGATCCCGATCAACAGGATCAGGACGGCGGGAATTGCCTTCCCATAGTGGCCGGAGAGGCGCCCGAGCGAGATTTTCGGCCGCTTCCCGGCGAGCGTCTGCCAGGCCCCGGCCGGGCGGGACTTTGGCGGCGGCGATTCCTCGCTGGCGCGGCGCGAGCGTGCGCGATCGCCGTCGCGGCCCGAACGCCCGGCGGAAGGTTCCTCGTCATTGTCCCGGCGCAGATCGTCCATCGTTTCCTGGGATAATTGAGCGGCGCTCCGGCAGTCGCGCCGCGCAGCCGTCGAACCGGTTTCGCTTGTCTCTAATATATCCCGTTATACGCATACGATCCCGGATATGTGTAGCGCCGCTGGCTCGGGGGACCGTCTGCCACACGGCGAATAATACTTTTCCAATGCCCCTGAAAGGGGTATTTCTGGATAGTATTCGAGCGGGGGGACTTCATGCGAAAACTTCATGTCATTGCCGTGGCGGCAGCAGCGCTCACGGGACTCGGGGCCTGCGCGCCCACGACCAAGGCGCCAGCCGCGAACTTTGCGGCGGTCGAGAAGGAAAAACAGGTACAGCGGAAGATGGTTGCCGAACGCGCAGCCGAAGCGCAGGTCAGTCTGCACGAGTCCGCATTCAAGCTGTGGCAGGCGGCTGCCGCCATGTGTGCGCCGCGGACCCGGCCCGGGCACGGAATCGTCGCCGCAACTCTCTCTGATATCAAGGTGGCGAGCCGCAGCAAGATGGCAGCCAGCATGGGTCTCGACACCCGCCCGCGGGTTTTCCTGGTGGCAAGCGGATCCCCCGCGGAAGCGGCCGGGCTCCGCTCGGGAGATTTGCTCGTTGCCGTGAATGGCACGCCGGTTGCGCCCGGTGGGTCGGGGCGGAAGAAGTTCGATGCCCTGATGCGGAAGGTCGGCCTTGCGCCGGTCAAGATGACCATCCGGCGCGAGGGCGGCGAGACGCCCGGCGAGCAGTCGATCACGCTGACCCCGGTCGCGGTCTGCGACTACACGGTGCATCTGGCGAACTCGCCGAAGATCAATGCCTATGCCGACGGAAACCGGGTGCTGGTGACGACCGGGATGATGGATTTCGTGCGCGACGACACGGAACTCGAGACGGTGCTGGGTCACGAACTGGCGCACAACGTCATGAAGCATCGGGATGCCAAGACCGGCAACGAGGCGATCGGTGCGGTCGCGGGCCTTGCCTTCGATGTCGTGTTGCTGGCGGCAGGCGTGAATACCCAGGGAGCCTTCATGAAGGCGGGGGCGAACGTGGGCAGCTCCGTGTTTTCCCAGGGGTTCGAATCGGAGGCCGACTATGTCGGGCTCTATATCCTGGCCCGCGCCGGATCGGACTACCGGAACGCGCCGAACTTCTGGCGCCGGATGGCGGCGCGCGAGCCGAGGAAAATCGTGCTCGCAAGCTCGCACCCGACAACCGCCGAACGGTTCGTCGCGATGACCCGGGCGGTCGCTGAAATCGATGCCAAGGTCACGGCGGGCAAGCCGCTCAGGCCGGAAATTCAGGAGCGCGTCAAGGATGGCGCCAAGGCCCCGCCGGTCAAGCAGGCCAACGGCGAATTGATCGAGTAATCAGGAGTAGTACGGGTTGTCGCCGGTATCGTGATCGGTGACGTCCCGGACTTCGGTGATCGCCGGGACCTCGTTGAGGATTTCAACCTCGACGCCCTGTTTCAGGGTGACCTCGGACATGCCGCAACCGTGGCAGCCGCCTTCGAGGCGGATGAACGCCGTCGCGTCCTTTACGTCGACCAGCGAAATGCGCCCGCCGTGCGTCGCGACCATCGGATTGATGCGCTCGTCCAGCAGCGCCGTGATGGCCTTGCCCTCCGGCGTGTCGAGCCCGGTGGGACGTCCCTGCCCCGGCGCGCTGCCTTCGGGAGTGTCCTTCGGCTTGCGGATGAGTTCGACCCGGCTGACCTGCGGAATGTAATGGCGGAGCGTGTTCTCCATTTTGACTCGAAGCGTGAAGAAGGGCTGGGAAAGCTCTGAAGCAGCCACGGACAGTTTGACCACGCCCTCGTCGTATTCCTGCAGTGATACCTCGGTGCCCTCGTCTTTGAGCGCGGGGCGGATACGTTCGTCGAGGATGCGCTCGATCTCGGCCTCGACCGGGCCTTCGCCGCCCCCCGCGGTCTGACGCCGCGGCTCATCGAGCACCGGGCGGCCCGCCACGAAGTGATCCATCACGAGGCCGATCACATGCGGTTTCAGCACCTGCCAGTCGACGTCGCCCGCCTTGCCGATCGCCACGTAATCCGCGCCGAAGCCGACATAGGTGACCCCGGCGATTTCGAACAGCGCCGCCGCCAGCGGCGAGCGCTTGGCCGCTTCGGCGGTCGAGAAATGCATTGTGCCGCGCTCAATCACAGCGCGCCCCGGCACGAAGCGGAGGACGTCAGGGTCGGAGGTGGGCTCGGTCTGGATGAACATGGGGGTGTCGGACCTGTCGTGTCTGTGTCTGTCTGTCTATCTATTACATGCGCAGATGTGGTGCCGGTTTCAAGGCGTGCCGTCAGGCCTCGGGCCTGCGCCGGAGCGGACTTCGGGCAGCAGCGCCGCCGCCGGACAGCGGCGGCGGCACTGGAATGTCGCGGGCCGTGGGGGCTTGTGCGACGCTCCTTGTTTCGGGCGCCGGGCGATAGGCGCTGGCAATCGCGGCCATCGCGAGGGCGGCCATGAGCGGCACGCAATGGGCGCCGAGCATCGCGACCCAGAGCCAGCCGTCGAGGGTCGCGGGCGGGCGGACGGCGACCGTTCCACCAATCGACAGCGCAAGCGCGAGCAGCAACGCTCCCTCCCCGCGGATCGCTGCGAGTGAGGCGGCAACGCCCTTGGCGGTCTCGCGCTTCGGCGTGCGGTGAAATGGCAGGTTGCGCGTGAGCAGGCCTTCGATCACGGCCCGGCCGACAGTGTGCGACAGCGCGAGACCGGCCAGTGCCGCGCCGAGGCTGTCGGCAACTCCGCACGGCATGCGGAGCGCAAACAGCCAGAGGCCGCGAATGATCTTGACCGCGAACAGCACCAGCACCGGCACGACGAACACCGCGGGCGGAAACCCGAACTGACCCGGCCAGAGCACCATCAGTGCGGTCCAGACCACCGCCCCGAGCGCGAAGACCAGCTGCAACCCGTCGCCGATCCACGGCAGCCAGCCCGCCAGAAACTGCCAGCGCTGGGCGGATGAGAGCCGGGTGCTGCCGCCGTGCAAGAGCGCGCCCGCGTTCTGGCGGAGGATCTGCATCGCGCCATAGGCCCAGCGGCGGCGTTGCGCCTTCCAGGCGGCAAACGTATCGGGCATCAGGCCCTGGCCAAAGCTGTCAGTCGTGTAGCCCGCTGACCAGCCGTGCGACATCAGGCGGAGGCCAAGTTCGGCGTCTTCGGTGATGTGCCCCGCCTGCCAGCCGCCGGCGGCGTCGAGTGCCGTGGCGCGGATCAGCGTCATCGTGCCGTGCTGGATGATCGCGTCATCCTCATTCCGCTGCACCATGCCGATGCGGAAGAAACCCGCGTATTCCCAGAAACACAGCCGCTTGAACAAGGGCGTCCGCGGTGCTGCCCCCCCGCTCCCGGCCGCGGGACCATCGCGGTAGTCCTGCGGCGCCTGGAGAAAGCCGAGCTTCTCGTCGCTGAAATGCGGCACCAGGCGCTTCAGCCAGTTGGGGCGCACCACGTAGTCGGAGTCGATGACGCCGATGATCGCGGCGTCCGCCACGGTGATGGCGCGCGCCTGGTTCAGCGCGCCGGCCTTGAAGCCCGGGCAGACCGGCAGGTGGTGGAACCGGAACCGTGAACCGAGGTCCCGGCACAACCGCTCGATCGGGCGCCACAGCGCTGGATCACCGGTGTTGTTGTCGAGGACGATGACCTCGAATTCCGGATACTCGAGGCGGGAGAGCGCCATCAGCGTTTCGCGGACCACGTCCGGCGGCTCGTTCCGGCACGGCACGTGGATCGAGACTTTCGGCCAGGTGCCCGGCGCACGGTTTTCGGGCACCGGACGGAACAGGCGCCGTGGCGCGCCGTTCCCGGCGACGTCGAGAAACTCGAAAAGCTCGCTCGCGGCAATGGCGACGAGAACCAGAAACGCCAGCGACAGGACGCTCCAGCCCGCGAGATCGGCCGCCGAGAGATACCACCCGGCGCCGGTCAGCGGGATGAGGACCAGGGCTGTGCCTGCGAGTTGCCCACCCGCTGCGGCCGCAAGTCTGGCCGTGAAACCAAGCCGGGGCCGGGTGCGGAGATAGAGAAGCGCGAGCAACACGCCGGACAGCACAGACGCCACCGCCCACCAGTACCAGCGCGGGTGATCGCGCACCGGCCCGGTCATCGCGAATTTCGGCTGGCGGTCCGCGTCGTAGAGACCCCAATAGGCGCCCGGCCGTCCCTCGATGAACTGCTTCCAGGGCTGGTCGAAGGCCTCGATCAGGATGTAGTCGGTCCCGCGCGCGGCGGCTTCCTGTAGAAAGCTGCGGACCACCAGGGCCTGGTTCGCGGGGGATGGCAGTGCTCCGCCAATGCGGCTGCCGGCGCTCGGCCAGCCAATCTCGGACAGCACGACGGGTTTGCCGGGATAGGCGGCGCGGATCTCGGCAAGGCGGCGGAAGATATAGGCAGTGGCGTCCTCTGCCGGCACGCCTTCCCAGTACGGCAGGATGTGAACCGCGATGAAGTCGACTTCCCGGGCAAGCTCCGGGTGCTTCAGCCAGATGTCCCAGGGCTCGGCGGTGCTGACGGGCACGCCCACCCGTTCGCGGAGGTCGCGCAGGATGGCAATGAGGGCCGCGGGCGTGACTTCGCCGCGGAGCAGCGCTTCGTTGCCGGCAAGCACGCGCCAGACCGATTTCTCGGTATTTGCCAGCCGGACCAGTGCCTCGATCTCGGTTTTCGTTCGGGCGGGATCTGCACCGACCCAGGCGCCCGCCATCACGCGCAGTCCGGCGCTTGACGCCAGCGCGGGCACGTCGCCTTCCGGCCCGATCGCCGCATAGGTGCGGATGTCCCCGGTGAGTTTCGCCACGAGCTCGACGTCGCGGGACATGCTGGCGCTGGACGGCGCACCGGTGCCCGGCACGCCCGCGGGACCGCCATTCCGGGTGAATGGCGTGAATGACAGGCCGCCGAGTTTTCCGGTCCACTGCGGCGGGTGCGCTGGCTGGTTCGTCAACACCCAGACGCCTGTGCTGACCGCCGCTGCCAGTCCCAATGCGGCGACGGCCGGAAACCAACGCTTGAGTGCGGCGGTGTTGTGGCTCATGCGCATCTCCTCACCGCCCCTCAACCGCCGCCGGCCGGTTTGCGCTGGCTGACGGCTTTGGGCTGGCGGTCGAAGGCACGGAGAAAGATGTGCGAGAGTTGCTCAAGGCCGCCGATGGCGTCGGCAGCCGGCACCATGCCGGACCGGAAACCGGCCGAGAGAAACGCTTCGAGCCGCGCCGGGTCGCGGGCGATGACATGCACGGGCACCCGCCAGCTCGCCTGCTGGCCGCTGACAATCCCGGGCGGCTGATGGTCGCCCATGACGATCAGGATTGCGGACCTGGGGGCGAGTTCGGTGACGTAGCCCGCGACCCAGTCGAAATCGTAGCGCACCGCCCGTTCCCACGAGGTCTGGAGGTCCTTGCCGTTCGCGGTGTACGACAGGGCTTCGGCGAGAACCTTCGCGTCATAGGGCGTGGCGCTCGCCAGGCGCGACCAGTCCGGCTGGTATGGCGGCACCGGTTCGAACGGCATGTGGCTCGAAATCGTCGGGAAGAACAGGAACAGCGGCCGGGCGCGGCCTTGGGCGGAGAATTCGGCGGCATGCAGCCGCGCGAGGCTCGCCTGGTCGGGAATCGTCCACCAGCCGAACGCCGGGCCCCGATAATCGATCGCCTTGGCGTCGTATATCCGGTCGAAGCGGTAGGCGGCGCCTTCGGGCCACGCGCGCTTCACGCCGGGGAAGAGCGCTGCCGTGCGATAGCCGGCCGTGCGGAAACGGTCGACCAGGGTCTCGCGCCCGCTTGCAAGCAGCCGGTTGTAGCCGGCCTGCTCGCGGATCTCGAGGCCGGAAAGAAAACTGCCGTGAGAGAGCCAGGACGCCCCCCCGAACGTCGGCGCCGTCATCAGCGCGCTCGCGGTGTGCCAGCCGGCGGCTGCGATCCTGGTGCCCGCCGCCTCGATCTTCGGCATCACATTGGGCCTGCGCGCCGCATCTTCGTAGGCAATCGCGCCGTATGATTCGAGGAAGATCACGAAAACATCGCTGCCATCGAGACCTGCAAGATTGGACGGCGGCAGATCGGTGCCGGTGAACCCGCGCGGGTCGTCTTCGGCGGCGAGATTGCGGGCAAGCACGACCGCCTGTTTCGCGTAGACCGGGCTGATCGGGATCGCGAAAAAACGCTCGGCGTCGTTCCGGTCGCTGAGCATCCCGGCGGCGTAGACCGCGATCAGGCCCGTTGCCACGGCAGCCATGCCGCGGCGGGCGACCGGGATGTCGTAGGCGGCATCGATGCGGCGGACGATCCAGACGGAAAGTGCTGCCACGACCGCGAGCGCGGTCGCGCCCAGCGCCAGACCGAGCAGGAAGCGGCCCGTCGGCATGGCTTCGTTGAGCATCTGAAAGACGCTCGGCAAATGCATGAGATCCCAATAGAGATTAATCCTGCGCCCGAAGACCGCCGGCGCCGTCACGTCGATATAGCGGCCGACGACGAAGGCGAGCACAACGGCGGCCAACACCCACGTCGCGCCGCGTGACAACGGTCCTCGCGCCTCGCGCCAGAGGGCCAGCAGCAGGAGAAATGCAGCGGCCTCGACGGAGACTTCCGCACTGGCCCGCACCCAGAGCGTCGGCCAGACATTGTGATGTGCGAGGGCAAGCGTCAGCAGCGCGGCGGCTGCCAGCATGCCGGCGACGATGATGGTGATCCCGACAGGGCCGCGGCCGGTTCTTTTCACGATGGCAGAGGATGGCACGGGACCGGGCTCCGGGTATTTCTGGGTGACGTGTCGGGCGCCGGAATCTGCGTATCGGTGGCTGCCGGTCTAAACGCTTGAGGTTTGGGACATTATCAGGCGCTGTCCCGGGCGCGACGATCACCATAAGTGAGCGCGGGAATGTGGTCAAAGGATGGTCGGATGGCGCAGTGATGGCGTGCGGCGGCGGGTGCCGGCGCGTGGCGGTGGTCAGCTATACCGGCTCGTGAGAAGGCAGAGATATTCGACCGCGATGGTGGCGGCGGCGAGGCTCGTTATCTCGCCGACGTCGTAGACCGGCGCCACCTCGACCACATCCATGCCGGTAAAATCGATTGTGCCGAGGCCGCGCAGGATCGCGAGCATCGTCGCGGTCGTGGGTCCGCCAACGACCGGGGTGCCGGTGCCCGGCGCACACGACGGGTCGAGGCAGTCGATATCGACGGTGAGATAGGCCCGCGCATCGCCCACGACCTTGGCGATCTCGCGGGCAACATCCGCCGGTGTGCGCTGGGCGAGGTCTGCCGCGTCGATCACGGTGAAGCCGAAGTCGTCATCGCCGTCAGACCCCTCGCCTTCATAGGCGGTGCGGATGCCGACCTGCACCGAGCGCTTCGGGTCGATCAGCCGTTCCTCGACGGCGTGGCGGAACATGGTGCCGTGGTCGATCCGCCCGTCCTCGCTCAGCTCGAGGTCGCGGTGGGCATCGAAATGCACGAGCGCGAGGGCCCCGTGCTTTTCGGCGTGTGCGCGCAGGACAGGCAGGGTGATGAAATGATCGCCCCCGAGGGTCAGCATCGACGTCCCTGAGTCGAGGATCACGCGGGCATGCGCCTGGATTGCATCGGGGATGGCCGCCGGATGCCCCGGATCGAAGGCGCAGTCGCCATAGTCGACGACTGCGAGTGTGTCGAACGGGTCGAAATTCCAGGGCCAGATCGGCCCCCAGGCGAGATTGGCCGACGCGCGCCGGATACCGGCGGGGCCGAACCGCGCGCCGGGGCGGTTCGAGGTCGCGAGATCGAACGGCACGCCGGTCACCGCGACATCGACGCCGGTGAGGTCGCGGGTGTAGCGCCGGCGCATGAAGCTGTTCGCGCCCGCAAACGTGTTCTCGATCTCCGTGCCCTTGAGGTCGCCGCGCGTAAACGCACCGTCGCCGCCGGTTGTCATTGCCTGATCCTCACGGTGTCGCCTCGGCCATCTTTTCTTCCTGCATGCGTTTGGTCTGCTGGCGCTTGAGGATCAGCGAGGACGTGATCACGCCGATCGCGACAATGCCGACGAGGATCGTGCAGACCGCATTGATTTCAGGCGTCACACCGAGGCGGACCGAACTGTAGATTTTCATCGGCAGGGTGGTGGCGCCCGGCCCGCTCGTGAAGGACGCGATCACAAGATCGTCGAGCGAGAGCGTGAAGGACAGCAGCCAGCCCGAAATAACCGCCGGCATGATGACCGGCAGCGTGATCTTGAAGAACGTGCGCCCGGGAGGACAGCCGAGATCCATCGCGGCTTCCTCGATCGAGCGGTCGAATCCCACCATGCGCGACTGGATGACGACCGCGACGTAACACATTGAAAACGTTATATGCGCGATGGTCACCGTCCAGAAACCGCGGTCGAAGGAAACTGCCACGAACATGAGCAGCAGCGACAGCCCGGTGATCACCTCGGGCATCACGAGCGGTGCGAAGATCATGCCCGAAAACAGCG
>JAJFFI010000474.1 GCA_021776755.1 Alphaproteobacteria bacterium
CGAATTTCTCATACCCCATGACGAGCCCGCCCTCGAGCCAGCCCGCGGTGTGGAGCATGAAGTTCACGCCGGCAAGTGCGGCGGTCTGCAGCGTGTTGGCGGCCTCGTAAGCGGCCTGGGCGTCGGCGATCTTGGACCCGCACAGCCCGCCGCCCGAGCGGAACGGCACGTTGAGGCGGCGCGCGAGCTGGGCTGCGCCATAGAGCACCAGCGAGGGCTCCGGCGTGCCGAACGTGGGCGCGCCCGACTGCATCGAGATCGACGAGCCGAAAGTACCGAACACGACCGGGGCGCCCGGCCTGACGAGCTGAGTGAGCGCCATGCCACTCATCGCCTCGGCGAGGATCTGGGTGAGCGTGCCGATGATTGTCACCGGGCTCATGGCGCCGGCCAGAATGAACGGCGAGATCACGGTCGCCTGGTTCGCCCGCGCGTAGACCTTGAGCGCGCCCAGCATCGTCGCGTCCCAGACCATCGGCGAGTTGGCGTTGATCAAGTTGATGACGACGCAGTTCTGGTCGACAAACTCCTCGCCGAACAGGATACGGCACATAGCCATCGTATCCTCGGCGCGCTCGGGGGCGGTGACCGAGCCCATGAAGGGCTTGTCCGAGAGCGTCATATGCGTGTGCACCATGTCGAGATGGCGCTTGTTCACCGGCAGATCGACGGGCTCGCAGACCGTGCCGCCGGAATGGTGGATGCCGCGCGCCTGATAGGCGAGCTTCACGAAATTCCGGAAATCCTCGATGGTGGCATAGCGCCGCCCGCCGTCGAGATCGCGCACGAAGGGCGGGCCGTAGGCCGGCACCAGGACGGTGTGCTTGCCGCCGATCTTGACCGAGCGCTCGGGGTTCCGCGCGTGCTGGGTGAACTCTGCGGGCGCGGTGTCGGTAATGATCTTGCGGAGCAGGCCCTTCGGAAAGCGCACGCGCTCGCCGTCAACGTCGGCTCCGGCCTCGCGCCAGATGCCGAGCACTTCCTCGTCCTCGCGGAACTCGATGCCAATTTCCTCGAGCACGATCTCGGCATTGGCCTCGATCAGCGCCAGGGCCTCTTCATCGAACGGATCGAAATACGGGATCTTGCGCACGATATAGGGTGCCGACATTCCCGTCGGTCCCGCCTGGCGCGCCGCACGCCGCGCCGCACGGCCGCCGCCGCCTTCCCGCCCCCGGCGCCCGCCGCCGCCTGCTTCCGCCTGTTCGTCGCTCATGTCCGTCCTGCTCCTGAAGACACCGGATTGTTCCCATTATTGCGCCGAGAGAGGGCGGAATCGCTGTCATTTTCGCGACGCAAAAAGCTGGGGATGCGGCAGTCTCCGTGTTCCGGGGCTCAGGTTTCCCGGGCGGGCGCCTGGTCGCCGCCGCCGGCGTTGGCGCGGCGCGCCTCAAGCGGTGTGCAGCCGTATTCACTTCGGAACATGCGGCTGAAGTGGGAGGCATCGTTGAAGCCGCAGGACTGCGCGATCTCGGTGACCTTGCGCCGCGTGTTGGTGAGCAGCCAGAGCGAATGATTGAGCCGGAGGCGGCGGGCAAAAACCAGCGGGCTCAGGCCGAGCTCCGCCTGGAACAGGCGTTCGAGCTGGCGCTGGGAGAGGTTCACCCGGCGGGCGAGTTCGGAAACTTCGAGCGGTTCGGAGAGGTTCTGCTCGATCAGCAGGATCGCGCGGCGGACTTTCTCGTTGCCGACGTCGGCGATGTTGGGCGGCAGGGGCTGGGGCGACGATGGCGGGCGGACCCGGTCGACGACGAGGATATGAAGCGCCTTCTGCGCACGGGCCGGGCCCAAGTGGCGCTCGACGATCCAGCCCGCGAGATCGATCGCGCCCGCGCCGCCGGCGCAGGTGATGCGCCGCCCGTCGGCGACATAGAGCTGGTCGGCCACGGGAACCACATCGGGGAATTCGCGCATCAGGTCGTTGCGGTGAAACCAGCTGACGCAGCAGCGTTTGCGGTCAAGGAGCCCCGCGCGGGCAAGCGAGAAACTGCCGGTGCAGATCCCGATCAGCGTGACTTTCGCGGCGGCGGCCCGGACCAGATAGTCGAGGATCGCGGGGTCGGTCGGCGGACCGCGGTGCAGGAGCCCGCCGCAAACGACGACATAGTCGAACTGTTCCGGGCCGGGAAACACCGCTTCCGGGATGATGGCGACGCCGCAGCTTGCGCGGATCGGATCGCGGGTCCGGCCGATCACCTGCCAGCGGCAATGCACGGGGTTGGAGCGGTCGCCATCGTCGCCGGCCAGCCGCAGGACGTCGATAAAACCTGCAAACGGCGTCAGCGTGAAGTTCGGCAAGGGGATGAACCCCACCGAAAGTGCCGCCGTGGTCTCCGCTTCGGGTTCATGCATGTCGCTTCTGTACCATGAATACGTCCAAACCATGCAAGCATGAACCGGCCCGCGCGCGTATAGCAACAGTCTGCCGGGACCGTGCCTGCACCCGGCCAGCGGAGACAAGTCCATGTCGCTCAGCATTTTCGAGCTCTTCAAGATCGGGATCGGGCCGTCGAGCTCCCACACCGTGGGCCCGATGGTGGCGTCGAACCGTTTCCTGATGGAGCTCGACACCCAGGATCTGACCGGCAAGGTGGGCGCGGTGAAGGTGAAACTCTACGGCTCGCTCGCGCTGACCGGCAAGGGCCATGCGACCGACACCGCCGTGCTGCTGGGGCTCTCGGGAGAGGTGCCCGACGGCGTCGACCCGGACGATGTGGTGGGCATTCTCGAGGGCATCCGCGGCTCGAAGACGCTGAACCTGGCGGGCAAGCACCGCATTCCATTCGTCGAGGCCGAACACCTGCAGTTCAACATGGACGACACGCTGCCGAAACACCCCAACGGCATGCGCTTCATCGCCTATGACGAGACCGGCGATATCCTGCTGAGCCAGGCCTACTACTCGGTCGGCGGCGGCTTCGTGATGAGCGAGGAAGAGGCGGGGCACCGGGACGACAAGCCGGGACAGAATATCCAGGTGAAATATCCGTTTAATTCGGCGGACGAACTGATGGCTGTCGGCAAGCGGGCCGGGTTGTCGATCGCCGAGATCGTGCTTGAGAACGAGAATGCGTGGCGCGAGGACGACGAGGTTCGCGACGGGCTCCGCATGCTCTGGGACGCGATGGACAGTTGCATCCGCCGGGGCTGCGAGATGGACGGGGTGTTGCCGGGCGGGCTCAAGGTCAAGCGCCGGGCGAGCAAGCTCTATGCCGAGTTGAAGGAAAAACCGGAAGCCGCGTTGAAGGACCAGTTGATGATCCTTGACTGGGTGAACCTTTTTGCGCTTGCCGTGAACGAGGAGAACGCCGCGGGCGGCCGGGTGGTGACGGCGCCGACGAACGGGGCTGCGGGTGTGATCCCGGCGGTGGTCGCCTATTACGACCGCTTCGTGCCGGGCTCGAACGAGGATGGCATTTTCACGATGCTCGCGACGGCCGCGGCGATCGGCATGCTCTACAAGGAAAACGCCTCGATCTCGGCAGCCGAGATGGGCTGCCAGGGCGAGGTCGGGGTCGCCTGCTCGATGGCGGCGGGCGGACTGACTGCGGCCATGGGCGGCACCAACGAGCAGATCGAGAACGCGGCCGAGATCGGCATGGAGCACAACCTCGGGCTCACCTGCGACCCGATCGGCGGCCTCGTGCAGATCCCCTGCATCGAGCGCAATACGATGGGCGCGGTCAAGGCGATCAATGCGGCGCGTCTGGCACTCCGTGGCGACGGCACGCATTTCGTGTCACTCGACAAGGTTATCGAGACCATGCGCCAGACCGGCGTCGACATGCAGGACAAGTACAAGGAGACTTCAAAGGGCGGTCTCGCGGTGAATGTGGTGGAGTGTTGATCCGGACAGTTGAAAATCAATGGAATTGGTGCTGAAAAGCGCCGGCAGATGAGGCTGGAGTCCGAAGAATGAAACGGTATTCGATATTCTCGCTCGCGCGGAACGCGATGTCCTGGCATCAGGGCTGGGAGAAGGCGTGGCGGAGTCCGGACCCGAAGCCGGAGTACGATGTTGTCATCGTCGGCGCCGGCGGCCACGGGCTCGCGACCGCCTACTATCTTGCCAAGAACCACGGCATCACCAATGTCGCGGTGGTTGAGAAGGGCTGGCTTGGCGGCGGCAACACCGGGCGGAACACCACGATCTGCCGGTCGAACTATCTCTGGGACGAGGCCATCGCGCTCTACGAGAAGGGCCTCAAGCTCTACGAGGG
>JAJFFI010000475.1 GCA_021776755.1 Alphaproteobacteria bacterium
CCTCAGGATGAAGAGTTTCAGAGAGGCAACACCGGAGCTTCACCCTGAGGCTGCGGCACAGCCGCACTCGAAGGGCGAAGCGGGCAAACGCACCCTCATTTGCCCTTGTAGATGTCGATGATCTTGCCGAGCAGGTCGAGGGCGTCTTCGCGCGAGCGCTGGAAGCTGTTGCGGCCGATAATCGAGCCGGTGCCGCCGCCGTCGCGGATTTCGGTGATCTCCTTCAGGAGCCCGGCCTCGTCTTTCGCCGCACCGCCCGAGAACACCACCAGCCGGCGGCCGTCGAAGGCTGACTGCACGACGTGCGCGATGCGTTTGGTGAGCGTCGAGACATCGATGCCCTGGGCCTCGTAGACCTTCTTGGCCTCCGGATGCTCGAGATGCGCGGTCGGCGGCTTCACCTTGATGATATGCGCGCCGATGAGGGCTGCCATCTGCGCGGCATAGGCGCAGATATCGATGGCCGTCTCGCCGTCCTTCGAGAGGCTGCCGCGCGGATAGGACCACACGACCACGGCCAGCCCCAGCGCCTTGGCCTCCTCGGCCATCTCGCGAATCTCCTCGATCATCTCGTACTGGTCGTCCGAGCTCGGGTAGATCGTGAACCCGATCGCCGAGCACCCAAGCCGGATCGCATCCATCGGCGAGGCGGTCACTGCCTGGTCCTTGAAGCCGGAAAGGCTGTTGGCGTTGTTGACCTTCAGGATCGTCGGGATCTGGCCGGCGAACGTATCGGCCCCTGCCTCGATCATGCCCAGCGGTGCCGCATAGGCCGACAGCCCCGCGTCGATCGCGAGCTGGAAATGATAGTGCGGGTCATAGCCCGCCGGGTTCGGCGCAAAGCTCCGCGCGGGGCCGTGCTCGAAGCCCTGGTCCACCGGCAGGATCACCAGATTACCGGTGCCCGCGAGCTTGCCCTGCATCAGGATGCGGGCGAGGTTTGCCTTCGTGCCCGGGCAGTCGCTTTCGTAATTGGCGAGAATGCGCTTCACGCGCGGCGTCATTTTCATGGCCTGACCCTTATCCCGATACCGTGCCGCCATGCCGCCGTGGCTCGCGCCGGTCCCCTCTTGACTGTTCGACGTTGAGGCCCGTGCGGGCCCCGGGGCCGGGCAAATCCGGCCTCCAGAATTCGGCTCCCGGAATAGCCCACGTCCGCGGGCTTTGCAATATGAGGAGGCAATATGGCGGGGTACGTTTGCGGACCTCCTAGCCGCGCGCCGCGGGCCGTTCGGTCCAGAGTTCCACCCCTGTCTGCGCCGCGATATCGGCAAGCCGCGCGGCCACATCCTCGGGACCGGTGAAGATCACCGCGTCCACCCCCGCCCGGATCGCGGCCTGGGCGTAGCCTGCATCGCCCGCCGCATCCAGCACGCCACGAACCCGGGCGCCCGGCACCGCGGTCCGCACCTCCGCCAGCAGCGACGGCAAATAGCCGGCACCCCAATAGGCTGCGGCGGCGGGCGGGCTCAGGAGCCAGACCGCGCCGTCCCCCTTCGCCGCCCGTGCTGCCGCACAGGCATCTTGCAACCCCGTGATCTCCACCACCTGCCGCCGATCCGCACCCGTCATGGAGATCCACCTGAAGCCAAACCCGAAGCACGTGCTTCCGCCCCGCAAAGGACGGAACGCAGGCCATCATAAGCCTCCGCCCGTTCCCCGGAAGGAGCGCGGTCAACTTTGTCAGATTTCAGGAGACATTTGCCGGCCTGCCAGACCGTCCGAACTGGTCTGGGCGTCAGGCTGCCTCGGCGGGCTCTGCAGCTGCGGCCGCTTCCGCCGACTGCTGTCGCACGCTTTCGACGGAGTCGAGGAAACGGTCGGCCTCGTCCCGCAACTCTGCTAGGTCGACGGTAAGGTCCTGTACGTCGTTCGCCAGTGCTTCGCCAATCGCCTTGTGGTTTTCGGCTTCACCCGAGAGTGCGGAGGCCTGCTTGAGCGCGCTTTCCGACGAATCCTGCGCGTCACGGGTATTTTCCGCAAGGATGCCGCTTTCCTTGACCTGGTTGCCGACCGACGTCGCGATCGATTCGGCCGAGACATGCATGACGTCGATCACGGCGCGGATCTGCTGGATCCCGGTAACGGCGGAGCCGGCGGTCGACTGGATGTTCCCGATCTCCGCCCGGATGTCGGCGGTTGCGTTCGCGGTCTGCGCGGCCAGCGTCTTCACCTCGGAGGCAACAACCGCAAATCCCTTACCGGCCTCGCCCGCGCGGGCGGCCTCGATGGTTGCGTTGAGCGCCAGCAGGTTGGTCTGCTCGGCGATCTCACTGATGATCTGCACCACGTTCTCGATCCGGCCGCTGGCCTCGGCCAGGGTCGAGAACGCGGCGTCTGCCTCCTCGGCGGTGGCCGCGAGATTCTCGGCCGCGCGGACGGATTGCCCGGACTCTTCACCGATCTCGCCGGCGCTCTTGACCAGTGAATCAACCCGTTTGGCCGCCTCTGAAACAAGGCTGCGCGCGATATCCGACAGTCCGCGCAGGCCAATCACCCGTTCGCGGCCAAGCTCGGCACTTTCGGCGAGCGACCCTGCACGCTCGGCAACAGATGTTGCTTTTGCGACCAGCGCATCGACGATCTGTTTCAGGTTAGCATCGAAATCGTGGGACATCCGGGAGACGATTTCTATCTTTTCCGCCTCGGCCGCAGCTTCGCGCGCCTCGGCGCGGGCCTCGCGTTCACGGACGAAGTCATACTCGCGCTGGCGGAATCCTTCGACGGCGCGCGCAAGCTCACCGATCTCGTTGCTAAGATTGCCGATACCGCTTTGGGTACTTGTGCCTTCGGCCACAAACGACTTGAGCCGCAGCAACGGCGCGAGCACCCATATGCCGACAAGGACCATTGTCGCTAGCGTCACAGAGAGTGCGATCAGCATCACAACCCAGAACGTGTTCCAGCTGTACGCGCGAAGCGCCGGCGCGACGGATGACGAGTCGAGAAGCGCCGAGACGGAATATTCCGTCTCTGGCAAAGGGAAGCTGGCTATGTAGGTATTGCCGCGGTATTCCGCCCACAGACTGGGAAGATGGTGGCTCCCGGACGTGTCGTGTCCGCGGCTCTTGCGCTGCATTTTCGACGGCGCGCGCAGCAATTCGGCATCGCCTGCGGAAAGAATTTGCGCGCCTGCGGCGTCGTACACCCGGATTCCCAGCAGCATTGAAGCTGCCTGCAGCCGGGTCAGGAAATCGGCCGGATCGGTTTTGTCGATGGTCGCGCCGCGAATTTCAGGTGCGGCCTTCAGCGCACCCATCAGGTTGTGCTCGAGATGGGCCAGCAAATTGTGCTTCCGGCCGGCATAGGACGGAATGAAAATCACCAGTTCGATCAGCATGATGGCGCCGAAAACCGACAGCGCGAGCCGCAGACAGAGCGGACTCTTGAGCATCATTACCGTGCTTTTGAGGATTTTAGAGAGCATGCGCGTTCCCGCGCCCGGATGGCGCAATATGTTGGTCTACAACCACGTGAAATGAGTTGAAATTCCTGTTGATCTACAACTACGTGAAAAGTGTTGAATTTTCCTAAAAATCCCGGCGTCTGCGGGGCTTTCGCGGGACTGTGGATCAGGCCGCGCGCATGGCCCCGATCGACCCCAGGAAGGCGTCGGCCTCGCCCCTGAGTGCTGCCATCGTGCCGGCCAGCTCCTGCGCCCGTTCGCTCAACCGCGCGCTCGCTGCCGAGCACCGCTCGGTGGCATCCGCGATGCGGGCGGCGGACCCGGACGCTTCTTCCGAGCACCCGGCAGCACCAACGGCAAACTCGCGGGCGGCCGATGTCGCGGTTTCCTGGGCCGCCGCGGCGGTTTCAATCACCTCCGCCACGTCCTCGATCCGGGCAATCGCAGCTTCCACGTTCTCGGTATGCGACAGCGTCGTCTTGAACCGCAACTCGATATCGTTGAGGTAGGCGGCGATTTCGCTGGTGGCGCCGGCCGATTGCGCGGCGAGCGACTTCACCTCCGACGCGACAACCGCAAAGCCCTTGCCCGCGTCTCCTGCACGCGCCGCCTCGATGGTGGCGTTCAGCGCCAGCAGGTTGGTCTGCTCGGCAATTTCCGAAATCATACGCACGACGTCGTCGACGCGGCCCGTGGCACTCAGAAGTGCCTTGAACCCGCGGCCGGTCTCGTGCGCAGCCGCCCGGATGTTGGCCGCCGCATCGACCGAGCGCTTGCTGGTTTCGCCAATTTCCCGCGCATCGTCAGCAACCCCGGCGATCCGCCCCGCAACCTCGCCGATGCCCTCACGTGCACTTTCGGAGTCTTTGTGCATCCGGGCGCAGATCTCACGGCCCTCCGCCAGTTCAGCGGCAAGCTTGGCCGCCTCCGCCGACAGGTGCTGCACTTCGGCGTTCACCTGCGTGACGATCGACTGGACATTCGCTTCGAAAACCTCGCCCAGTTGCTGCATCGCCCGGGCCGCCTGGTCATGTGCAATTTCCCGCGCCGATACCTCGGCCTGCCGGGCCTCGCCGGCGACGAGTGTTTCGGTGCGGAAATCCTCGATGCGCCGGGCCAGCACGCCGATCTCGTCGTTGCGACCTGCGCAGTCGCCGATGTTGGTCTTGATTTCGCCCTCGGCCACCGCGTCGCTCAGTCGCAGCACCGGCCTCAGGACCGCAGAGCCGAGCGCCAGCATCGTCGCGGCAGTCGCCACGAGCGCGATGATCAGCACCAGCCAGAAGGTGTTCAAACTGAAACTCAGCATTCCCGGCCGGATCGTGCTCGAATCGACCGTCACCCCGGCCGAGATACCGCCCGGCAGCGCGCCACGCCTCGAGACGAAGCTGTAGGTCGCGCCACTGTATTCGCCGGTGCCCGGCGCCCGCGCACTCTGCCACGACCGTGGTGCCGTCCCGGCCCGAGCGATCAACTGGCCGTCCGCCCGCAACAGCGCCAGCCCCCGAAATCCCGCGCCGGCCCGCACCTTCTCGACACCCGCGGCATCGGCCGGAATGCCGGCAGCGGCAAACTGGCCGGCCAGATGCCCGACTGCCGATTTCTCGAGATCCGCCAGCCTGTCGGTCTGGCGCGCGAAGTAGGACGGTACGAAGATCGCGATCTCGACGGCAAAAATCGCCACGAACACCGCCAGGGCGACCCGCCGGCACAGCGGGCTGTGCCACAGCATGGCGCTGTCGTCACGCAGGTTCCGCAGAATTCTGGAAAGGGCCATCGCGAGCAATCCGGAAATTTCAGGCGGCATACCCACCTACTCAAAAGCGACTAGAACCATACACCTACAACTTTCAAGAAAAGGTAAACCCCCACCGGTAGCCCAAGAAGCGATACGAAAAAGGCCCGCCAGGTCTCCCTAGCGGGCCTTGTCAGATCGCGAAACTGCCGCCTCAGAGCGAGCCGAGCTTGGCCGCCGTGTCGCTCATGCGGTTCGAAAAGCCCCATTCGTTGTCATACCAGGACAGCACCCGGCAGAACCGGCCTTCGATGACCTGGGTCTGGGTCAGGTCGAAGGTTGAGCTCATGGGGTTGTGGTTGAAATCGCACGAGACCAGCGGCTTGTCGTTGGTGCCGAGCACGCCCTTAAGCTTGCCGCCCGAGGCCTGGTTGATGGCGCCGTTGATCTCCTCGATCGAGGTATCGCGGGGAGAGGTGAACTTGAAGTCGATCAGCGACACATTCGGCGTCGGCACCCGGATCGACGTGCCGTCGAGCTTGCCGGCGAGTTCCGGCAGCACCAGGCCCACCGCCTTGGCCGCCCCGGTCGAGGTCGGGATCATCGACACGCTCGCGGCCCGCGCACGCCGCAGGTCCTTGTGCAGCGTGTCGACCGAGGGCTGATCGCCTGTGAACGCGTGGATCGTCGTCATGAACCCGCGCTCGATGCCGATCGCCTGGTTGAGCACGTAGGCCACCGGCGCGAGGCAGTTGGTCGTGCAGGATGCGTTCGAAACCACCGTGTGGCCGGGCTCCAGCTTGTCATCGTTCACACCGTAGACGACGGTCAGGTCGGCGCCGCTCGCGGGTGCCGAGACCAGTACCTTCTTGGCGCCCGCCTCAAGATGCATCGAGGCCTTTTCCTTGTCGGCGAAGATGCCGGTGCATTCCATCACCACGTCGACGTCCATCTCGCCCCAGGGCAGCTTGGTCGGGTCGCGCTCGGCGGTAACCTTCACCTTGCCGTGGCCGGCATCCATCCAGTCGTTGCCGGTGGTCACCTCGTGCGGGAACGTGCCATGCACCGAGTCGTACTGCAGCAGATGTGCACTGGTCTCGACCGGGCCGAGATCGTTGATCGCGACGAACTCGACGTCCTTGCGCTTGGCCTCGAGGGCTGCGCGAAACACCAGCCGCCCGATGCGGCCGAACCCGTTGATCGCGACACGTACCGTCATGACTTGCTCCGTTTCTGTCTGCTGACTGTTGAACCCGCGCCCCTTTGGGCGCGTCCGTTAGATCCGCGCCTTCACGGCCTTCACGGCCGCGTCCGCGGTGATTCCGAAATGCTTGTAAAGCTCACTGGCCGGGGCCGAGCCGCCGAAGGTCGTCATGCCGACCACGGCGCCATCCGGGCCGACCCAGCGGTCCCAGCCTTGCGCGACCGCCGCCTCGATGGCGACCCGTCCCGTCTTCGGACCAAGTACACTTGCCTGATATTCGTCATCCTGACGGGCAAACAAGTCCATCGCCGGCATCGAGACCACCGCCGTCGGGATGCCGTCGGCTTCGAGCGTGTCCCGCGCCTCGAGCGCGAGGTGCAGTTCCGAGCCGGTGCCGATCAGCGTCGCCTTGCGTTTGCCGGCGCCTCCGCTGGCTTCGGCCAGGACATAGGCGCCCTTGGCCGAGAGATTTTCGTCGGTGTAATCCGTCCGCACCGTCGGCAGTCCCTGGCGCGACAGCACGATCACCGATGGCGTCGACGGGGATTTCAGCGCGAGGTGCCAGGCTTCCGCCGTCTCGGCCAGATCGGCGGGGCGGAAGACGTGCAGGTTCGGGATCGCGCGGAGTGCGGCCAGATGCTCGACCGGCTGATGCGTCGGGCCGTCCTCGCCGAGCCCGATGCTGTCGTGGGTCATCACGTAGATTACGCGCAGCCCCATCAGCGCCGACAGGCGGATCGACGGGCGGCAGTAATCCGTAAATACC
>JAJFFI010000476.1 GCA_021776755.1 Alphaproteobacteria bacterium
GGATCAATCTGCGCGAGGATTTTCCCGCCGGTCGCGGGCGGGAATGTGCTTTAGGCGGGGGGTGGGCCGGGACGGTCGGAAACACCGTCTGAACGGTTCTCTAAGGTCGGAAGTTGCCCTAGTAGCCCAGTTTCCGGTCAACCACATTCAGGAGTTCCTTGCCGTCGAGGTAGCGCTCGAGGTTGCGGAAGAAGAGGCCGAGGGTGAGGGGGACGTAGCTGTCGCCGTCGTCGGCCGAGACGTGGGGGGTCATCACCAGGTTGGGCGTATCCCAGAGCGGCGAGTCTTTCGCGACCGGTTCCGGTGAAAAGACGTCGAGAATGGCGCCGCCAAGCTCGCCCGCTTCGAGTTTTTCCCGGAGTGCGGCGTAGTCCATCGCCGACTCGCGGCCGATGTTGACGATACCGCAGGTGGCTTTCAAGAGGCCGAGGCGGCGGCGGTCGATGAGGCCGTCGGTCTCGGGCGTTACCGGCATGGCGAGGTAGAGGATGTCGGCCAGCGGCAGCACCTCGTCGAGCTTGTCCCAGGTCACGACCTCGGTGCAGCCTTCGACGGCGCCCCCCTTGCGGTTCACGCCGATGATGCGGGGACCGAACGGGGCAAGTTTCTTCGCGGCCGCCCCGCCGAGGCTGCCCGTACCGACGATGACGATCGTGGCCCCTGCGATAGGCGTGCCATAGAGCGATTCGAAATGCGTGCGGCGCTGGTTGGTGACGATCGCGGGTATGTGGTTGTGCAACATCAGGCAGGCCATCAGCCCGTACTCACCGGCCTTGTCGGAGTGCACGCCCTTGTTGTTGGTGAGCGTCACGGTTTCCGGCAGCCAGTCGAGCGGCAGCAGATGCTCGACGCCCGCGCCGATGCAGTGGATCCATTTTAAGTTTGGGGTGGCGGCGCCAATGGCGTCGGTCGGCAGGTTCCAGGTGAGCAGCACGTCGGCTGTTCCCAGGGACTTTGTGAAATTGTCCTCATCCCAGTCAGTAACGAAGTCGATGCGCTCCCCAAGGCCCGGGAACTTCGCGAGCGCGGCGCGAAAGCGGTCGCCGGTGATCGTAAAAACTTCCTCGCCCTCGGGCGTGTTCGGGAACGAGCCTGCAGCCCAGCGGTTGTTTTTCACATGGATGCGGGTCTTGCCATTGGGGTTTTGGGCCGTCATGGCGCGCCTGCTGCTTCGAGGTCCTTGAGGCCGTCGATGATTTTCCGGTCGCGGTCTTCGAGCGGCAGGTCTTCGGCGGCGAACTGCAGTTCCACGACGGCGGCACCGATCTTCTTGAGGAACGCGCGGTCGTCATTGTCCCGTACGGGCATTTTCAGAACCGTGTCCTGGCCGTAGGTGCGTACGGGTTCGCCCGGGACCTGTTGCGGTTGCGGGGCGGGCTTGCCGCTGGCGATTTCGCGCATCAGCTTCCGCGCCCGGCGGCGATAGAGGATTACGCCCTTGTCCGTCGGCATCAGGTGTTCGCCGCGGTGGGCGCTGATCGGGCCCATGCCTTCGACGGCTTCTGAATCCGCGGGCCGGCGCTGGCGCTCTTCCCAGGTGCGGTCGATCAGTTCGCCCTGTTCGATCAATTCGCAGCCTTCCTTCGTCATGTATTTCGGGGGGTCGCCGCGCTCGCCGAAGTTGCCCCAGGCAAGTGCGACCGAGTGGGTGTCATCGACCGGCACCACCCAGCGGGTGAAGGAGCTCCGTCCGAAGTAGCGTGCCGCCGTGCCGTCGGCGGCGAAGGCTGAACCCGCCTGGGTGAAGTTCGGCAGCACGAGTTCGTTTACGCGCACCCAGACATGGTCGCCGACGCGGCGCGTGTCGACGCCGAGGAACTGCGTGCCCCGTTCGACGAACTGTAGGACGCCAACCTCGCCGAGCCCGGCCGAAAACTGCGCCCCGGAGATCGTGCTGTGCAGAAATGATGTGTGAACCGGATCCATGATCGCGTCCTGCACCTGCAGCCAGTTGCAGGCGTAGTCGGCGCGGTAGGGCCGGGTTTCGATGCCAGGAATGGCAAACGCGTCATAGTGCGGAAACTCCGGCATCTCGTCCGGCGGGCCCAAATAGGCGAAGACCAGACCGTTGAACTCGATCACCGGATAGGCGCCGAGGCGATTGTACTTGCGCACCTGCATCGCGGCCTTGTCGTCGTCTTCTTCGCCCGGGGTCTCGAGAATTTCGCCGTCGGGCGCGAAGAGCCAGCCGTGATAGCAGCAGCGGATGCCCCGATCCTCGCACTTGCCGAACGCCAGTGAGGCACGGCGGTGCGGGCATTGGCGGTGCACAAGACCGATTTCGTCGGTTCTGTCTTGCCGGCCGGTCGTGCGGAACAGGATCAGGTCTTCGCCGAGAATGCGGGCGGGCAGGGGCAACTCGCCGATTTCCCCGGTCATCGCGACCGGGTGCCAGTAGCGGCGGAAGAACTCCCCGCCGGGCGTGCCGGGGCCGACCTCGGCAAGTTCCGTATCGTGGCCCGGCGGTGAGGCCTGGGCGTATCCGGCAAACGCGCCGGCGGTTTCGGGTCGGGTAGCGGGGCGGCTGGTGGACGGTCCCATTGCGTGGTCTCCCTGCGGAACCATAACTGATTGCCAGTGAAATTACGAAATTCGTAGTTTTTGTCAATCTGAATTGATTTATTCGTAACATTGACGTAGCTTCATGCGCAATACGAAAATGAAGCAGGCGGCATATGGCCCGGCCCGACTCTCAGTCCGAAAAGTCCGACAACGTCATTCCGGTCCGCGGCCTTGCCTCGCCAACGGACGCGCTGAACCGCGAGATCATCCGGGCGCTGCAGGAAGATGGCCGCCGGCCGTTTGCCGAAATCGCGATCGAGCTCGATGTCTCCGAAGGGACCATCCGCAACCGGGTGAACGGGATGCGGGATGCCGGGCAGATGCGGATCGTCGCGATCGTCGACCCCAGTGCCTCGGAGTACCGCACCGACGCGATGCTCGGCCTGAAGGCGGCGCCGGGATCGACGCCGGCGGTGGTCGCCAATCGGCTGAGCGCACTGCCCGAGGTGATCTACGTGCTTTGGGTCAGCGGGCGCTTCGACCTTCTGGTCGAGGTCGTCTGCGAGGAGCGCGACCAGCTGCTGTCCTTCATGGAGGAACACATCCACGACCGGCGCGACATCGGGTCGGTCGAGACCATGACCGGACTGAAGAATTTCAAGAACCAGTTCCTGCTGAAACAGAACTGGCAATAGGGAGAAGGGACGCACGCGATGGACAAGACCTATTACGAGTCGATGGAAGACGCCATCGAGCGCAACCGGAAGAAATTGCCGGCGGTGAAAAAGCAGCTCGAGGAGGCCGGCGTCAAATATCTGCTGTCCTGCTGGATCGATCTGCTCGGCATTCCCAAGACCAAGCCGGTGCCGATGTGGGACCTGGAGCCGCTCTGCCTTGGCAAGGGACCGCAGTTCGCGGTGCACTCGATTTCCTTCGTGCCGGACCTGGGGCCGGCCGACCCGGACCAGGTCATGATCCCGGACCTCGACGCGCTCTACATCTGCCCCTGGGACACCACCCAGGCGTGGCTGTTCGCCGATCTCTATTTCGAGGGCAAGCCCTACAGCCATTGCCCGCGCTCGGCGCTGAAACGCCAGGCCCAGGCGGCGCTTGACGCCGGGATGCGGCCGATGTCCGGCATCGAGCCCGAATTCATGGTGTTGCGCCATGACGAGAACGGCAAGCCTGTGAAGGCGTTCGACAACGACCCGCCGCTCGCCAATGGCGCCTATCCGCGCCGCCAGGCCTGGGGTTACGACGTCGAAGCTTCGATCGATTCGATGGGGTTTCTCGGCGACATGATCGATGTCCTCGGCGAACTCGACTGGGACCTGCACGATGTGGTGGCCGAGGGGGCGTATTCGCAGTTCGAGCTCGATTTCGGCTACACCGATGTCGTCGAGATGGCGGACCGGCTGACCTTCCTTCGCGTGCTGCTGAAGGAGGTCGCAAAGGCGCACGGGTACTTCGTGACCTACATGCCGAAATTCACCATCGGCGACTGGCGCTCGGGCGCACATATCAATTACTCGATCCAGGACACCAGGAGCGGCGACAACATCTTCGGCTCCACCGAGGGCGGCTGGGGCGATCCGGTCAACGGCGCGGTCGCAGGGCTGCTCCGCCACGGCGGCGGGCTTGCGGCGATCACGTGTTCCACGGTGAACAGCTACAAGGGCCTGGTCGCGCGGGTGCCGGGCTTCGAGGGCGGGGTCTACACCTGGGCGCCGACGCACATGACTTACGGGCCGAACAACCGCTCGGCGATGCTGCGCCTGCCGCAGAACCGCTTTTGCATCGAAAACCGCGCGACCGACATGTGCATGAACGTCTACCTGGCGCTCGCCGGCACGACGGCCGCGACGATCAAGGGGATCAAGGAAAAGCTCGATCCGGGCCCGCCGCTCGGCAAGGACCTCTACATGATGAGCGAGGAGGAGCTTGCTGACGCCGGCATCCAGCGCCTGCCGCGCAACCTCGGCGAGGCGATCGAGATGTTCCGGGCTGACGATTTCATGAAGGACGTGATCGGCGAAGGAATGCACAAATCCTACTGCGCCTATAAGGACGACGAATGGCAGCGTTTCAGTGTCGCGATCACCGACTGGGAAGTCGAGGAGTACATGCGGCTCTACTAGGGGTCCGGGATGGATGCCGACTATGAATTATTCGAGCTTGGCGACGTAGACCTGAAATCGGGTCAGGTGTTGCCCGGCGCGAAGCTGGCCTACAAGACCTCCGGCGATCCCGGCAACGCGGCGCGGGGCACGGTGCTGCTGCCGACGTTCTATACCGGCACGCACCGCCGCAACGAGGGCTTCTTCGGGCCCGGCCGCGGCATCGATCCGAAGAAGCATTTCATCATCTCGGTGAACCTGTTCGGTAACGGCCTGTCTTCGTCGCCGAGCAATA
>JAJFFI010000477.1 GCA_021776755.1 Alphaproteobacteria bacterium
ACGAACTGCTGAAAGGCCTGATTGGACTGGAACATGTTGCCGCCGCCGACCGCGCCGCCGACACAACAGACGGCGAAGACGATCGCGAGTACCTTGCCGAGACCTGCCTGGCCCTTTTCGGCAAAACCCTTCGACAGATAATACATCGGCCCGCCCGAAACGGTGCCGTCCTCATACTCGTTGCGGTATTTCACGCCGAGCGTGCACTCGGTGAATTTCGAGGCCATGCCGAGCAGGCCCGCGAGGATCATCCAGAAGGTCGCCCCCGGCCCGCCGATGCTGACGGCGACCGCCACACCCGCGATGTTGCCGAGGCCGACGGTGCCCGAAAGCGCCGTTGTCAGCGCCTGGAAATGCGAGACCTCACCGGCATCTTCCGGGTGCGAATAATCGCCCTTGACGATCGAGACCGAGTGGGCGAACTGCCGGAACTGGACGAATCCGAAGTAGATCGTGAAGACGGCCGCCGCGACGACGAGCCAGCCGACAATCAGCGGAAACGCGGTCCCGCCGACGGGGACCGAATAGAAGATGACCGACGTGATCACGTCGGAGACCGGCGCGATGGCCGCATTGATTTTCGCGTCGATGCCCTGGGGCTCCTGCGCGAAAGCATTGGTGACGGGGATCAGGGCCGCCGCCAGCGTGGGGATGATCAGGGCAAGGGCATTCCTGATGCCTGCCCGCATCGAAAACGTTGTCATGTGATCGTTCCTCTCCAACGCCCGGGTTTTGCTCCTGCCGGAGTCTTGACCGGGCTGGTTCTTGTTCGCAGCCCCCGTTTCCGGGGCGTCGGCCGGTTGATCTTCCCGTCCGGCCGGACGGCTGCGGTTCATTGCCCGTGTGTGCCCGTCAGGGAACCACGGTTACCGGGACCGGCGCCGCCTGAACGAGCGACAGCGTCAAGCCGCCCAGAATGCGTTCGGCAAGCGCGGACGAGCCTGTCCGACCAACCACGATCTGGCGTGCGTTCTGCTTTTTCGATATCTCGATCAGGATTTCCGCGGCACTGCCGTGGCGGACTTCGCTGGTCACTTTGACGCCGTCCTTCTTGAGGCGCTCGCTGACCGGCGCAATCGCCTCTTCGCCGCGGGAGATTTCCTCGCCCCGCCGCTTGTGACGCTCCTCCAGTTCTTCCGGGGTCAGGAAGCTGTAGGCCGACCACTCAAGGACATAGACGACATGTACCGTCGCCCCTTCGGCCTTGGCTCTTGCGCCGGCATAGTCGGCGGCACGCTGCGACGAGTCGGTCCCGTCGTAGCCCAATACGAAAACGTCAGACATGCATTCCCTCCTGTCATGACAGATTTCCGGCACACATCCGCTGTCCGCGCGTGCGGTCAGGCCATGGGCCGGTCTCGAATTTTCTAGCACACAGGTTGCCCGATGGCGCACGGCACTGGCCCCGCCGCCACTTCCGCCCGTAGCCTCCCCGGATTCCTGCAGGGCGTCGTGACGCCTAGCGTGACCCGATTGTTGACCGTAGTATGGGCAGGTTTTCATGGGAAATGTCTCTGTAATACGATTAATTACAGTCGGATTTCCTGTTATCAGGGGAAAAATAAGGAAATGCGGGATAAAAGAGCACTTGACGTCATCGATCTGAACATCCTCAACGAACTTCAGCAGGACGGCCGGTTGTCCATCGTCGAACTCGCGCGGCGCGTGCATCTGACCAAGACGCCCTGCACCGAACGCGCCCGGCGGCTTGAGCGCGACGGCGTGATCCGCGGATACCGCGCCGAACTCGATCCGGATTCACTCGGCGCCGCTCACGTCGCCTTTGTGAAGGTCTCGTTGCACGCGACGGGCGGAGGCGATCTCGACCGTTTCAATGCAGCCGTCGGCAAGGTTCCCGAAGTGCAGTCGTGTCATATGATTGCCGGCGATTTCGATTACCTGCTGAAGGTCCGGACCCGCGATATTTCAAGCTACCGCAGCGTCCTCGGCGATGTCATCAACATGCTGCCGGGGGTCCGCACGACGGCGACTTATGTCGTCATGGAAAATGTGAAGGACGAAACGGTGCTGCCGATCCCGCAGCCTTGAGCCGCACAAAAGAAACCGCCCGGCCGTCCACTCCGGGGGAGGGAGAAAACGGCGGGCGCGGGCGGCACTTTGCGCCAGAGTGGCGCAGAACTTGCGACGAAAGATCGGGTCAGGCGGCTTTCTGCCCGGCTTCGTCCCTGCCCTTGAGCCAGTTCAGCATGGTGTCGGCATCCGACACCTCGAACGGATCGGTCGGACAGTCGTCCTCGTGGCCGTCCTCTGCGAAGATCTTCTGGATCTCGCCATCCTCGACCAGCATTGAATAGCGCCACGAACGCATCCCGAAGCCGAGATTGTCCTTCCGCACGAGCATGCCCATGCGGCGGGTAAAGTCGCCCGAGCCATCGGGAATCAGCTTCACTTTCTCGGCGCCGAGGTGCTTGCCCCACTGATACATGACGAAGGCATCGTTGACCGAAAGGCAGTAGACCTCGTCCACGCCCTGAGCCTTGAGGTCTTCGTAGAGCTCCTCATAGCGCGGCAGATGCGTCGTCGAACAGGTCGGGGTGAAGGCGCCCGGTAGCGCGAAGACGACAATCTTCTTGCCGCCGAAAATCTCGCTCGATGTGACGTCCTGCCAGCGAAAGGGATTGGGGCCCTCAATCGACTCGTCGCGAACACGGGTTTTGAAAATAACTTCAGGTACGCGCATCGGGATCTGCTCCTGCTGTCGGTGCTGTTGTCTTTCCGGACCTGATGTCCGGGGTTTCGCTCGGTTGAGGCTCGCCGCGATTGCCACGCTGGCCAAGGCCTCCCCTGTTTGATGCCTTCAACGTAATTCCGCCGGTGGACAATGTCAATGCAAATTAGAATGAATTAAAAGTATATGCCTAATTGGCGATGCGCCAATGATGCGATACGCGGTTTTGCCCGAATTGGCGGTTCTTGTTGCTGCATTTCCCTCAACGTCCTAGCGTGCGACGATAATGTCCTGCCCTCCTGTTTCCACTGCGGCCCCCCGTCCGATTCTTTTCGCAGCAGTATGGATCGTGCTGTCGTTGACGGGCGCGATACCGGCGCTGGCGGACGTCGCCGCCGACCGAGCGACATGCCTCACGGCACAAAAAGACGCCCGCGCCGCCGCCGCGGCGTGCAACCGGCTGATCGACAGCGCGGGCTATTCCGGGGCGAAGCTCGCCGAGGTCTATCACCGGCGCGGCAGCTGGTATCTCGATCTCGGACGGAACACGGCGGCAGTGAAGGATTTCACTGAGGCGATCCGGCTCCGGCCGGGCCGCGCGCTGCTGTTCAACGACCGGGGCTTCGCCAACATGCGGGCGGGGAACAATGCGGCAGCACTCAGGGATTTCAACGCGGCGCTCGAACTTCGTCCGCAGCTCATTATCGCGCTGCTCAACCGCTCTGCGCTGCAGCGGGGACTCGGCGCGACAGGCGCGGCGCTCAGGGATCTCGACAGGATCATCGAACTCCGGCCCAAGGAGCCGCGCATCTGGATGGAACGCGGCCTGCTGCTGGTCACGCTCAACCGCCTGCCGGAAGCGATCCGCGATTTCACCAAGGTGATCGAGCTGGTGCCGAAATCGGGTGCGGCCCACAACAACCGCGCCTGGTCGCTGTTCAAGACCGGCGAACCCGCAAAGGCGTTGCCCGACGCGAACAGGGCCGTTGTGCTCGATCCGGATGATGCCTCGGCCCGCGACACACGGGCCCACATCCTCGAGGCCCTCGGCCGCAAGGACGAAGCAATCCGGGAGTACCGCGCCGCCCTCGCCTTGCGTCCCGGGCTCGACTCGAGCCGGAAAGCGCTCGCCCGCCTCGGGGAAAAGCCCTGACGCCGGTGATCCGGACACTCGCGGTTGGCGGGGCGCTCTTGTCCTTCATGCTTGCAGGGCCCGTCATCGCAGCCGACTGCGACCCGTCGATTGGCAAAAATCTCTACACCGCCTGGAAATCCAAAACCCCGGTTTCCGATCTGCCGGCCGGCCTCCCGGATCGCGAGGCACGCTGCATCCGGTATGACTTCGTGCGCGCGCTCGACAATCTCTATGGCCCGCGCGTCGGCTACAAGATCGCGCTGACCTCGAAAGCTGTGCAAGCGAAGTTCGGGCTCGACGCACCGGTCTCGGGCCGGATCCTGAAGCTCATGCTGCTGACCGATGGTGCGGTTCTGCCGAACAGATACGGCGCGCGCCCGGTGCTCGAGGCCGATCTGCTGGTCCGAATCTCGAGCGCCCGCATCAACGATGCCACCTCACCCGCCGAAGCGCTCCGGCATCTGAGCCATATCTGGCCCGCGATCGAGGCCGCCGACCTTCTGCTGGCGCCGGAGATCAAACCCGATGCCGGCAGGCTCACCGCCATCAACGCCGGCGCGCGCTGGTTTGTCACCGGCAGGCCGCAGGAACTCCGCGGGACGCCGGACGAGTTGCGGGAGATCGGGGAGATCGCCGTCAGCTTCAGCATCCTCCGCGCCCGGGAAACCCTCGCGGACGGAAACGCCAGCGCCATCATGGGGCATCCGCTGAAGGCCCTGCTCTGGCTGCGTGACGAACTCAAGAAGGACGGACGCGGCCTCGCCCAGGGCGATATCGTCAGTCTTGGCAGTCTGACGCCTCCCTTCCCGCCCCGGAAAGGCGAGATTTTCCGCGCCCACTTCACGCGTTTCCCGGGTGGCCCGAGGTCGGTCCACGTGACATTTCCTTAGCCGGCGCTCCGCGAAAGGTAATTTGAAAAATGGCCGCCTTTTAAGCAGGTTATGGCAATCTTTGTGATTTCGGGCGATCCTCGGGCAAGAATTCAACCCACGCCAGCCGCTGGAGACGCCCCGATGCCCCGCACACCTTTAAGCCCAACGACCAATTCCGCCCGTGTGCTCACCATTGCAGCACTTGGCACCGTGCTCGCCCTGCCCGCATTCGGCCAGCGCGTCACGGTTGAATCCGCTCTCGGCAACAGGGCCGGACAATCCAACGTCACCACCAACGGACCGACCTTCAGTGGCGCGACCGGTACCTATGTCGTCCCCCGCGCCACGCCCCGGACCCCGGGCAACACTGGTGCCGCTCCCGGCACTTTTTCGTCCCGCACCTCGACACTTCCACGTACCGGGAACGGCAGCCTCGAAGCCGGCGCCGCCGGAAGGAGTCCGCGAACGCTGGGCCAGGACCGTAACACCATCGGACCGATTGATGGCGATGGCTCCACCAGTCGGGCCCGGGTCGGTGCCGCCGGCACTGCAGGAAGTGCACCGCTCGGCCAGGATTCGACCTCGGGCGTCTCCCGGGGAAGCAACTCCGGCATCAGGACGTCGAACAGCCCCGGCGGTTCGGGCGGCGGCAGCCTTGGCCAGGATACGCGAAACTAGCGTCCGGACTCGCAATCATGCGGCCAACGGCGAGGAGAACGGTCCAGTAGCCGGAGTAAGAATATGTCGAGCTCATATCCGAACGAGAGCGCCGAATACCGCAAGGCGCGTAACGCGTTGCTCGAAGAGGAAAAGGCGCTCATCGAAAAGGTCGAGACAGTCGCTGAAATGCGGCGCTCTCTGCCCCTTGGCGGGAAAGTCCCCAAGGATTACACATTCACCGGCGCGAGCGACGATAACCTGAGCGAAACAGTTCGTTTCTCGCAGCTCTTCGGCAAGCACAACGCGCTGTTGCTCTATAGCTACATGTTCGGTCCGGGCTGGGACAAGCCCTGCCCGTCCTGCACCTCATTGATTGATGGTTTCGACCGCGCCGCGCTCTCCGTCTCACTGGACGCTGCGTTCACCGTGGTCGCGCTCGCCCCGGCGAAGCGGTTGAACGAGTGGGCTAACAGCCGCGGCTGGACCACGATCAATCTCGTCTCGGCGGAAGGCACAGATTATCTCGCTGACTACAACAGCCAGGTGGGCGGCGATGAGGCCACGTTGCAGCCGGTGATGAATGTGTTCACCAGGAAGGGCGACGCCATTCATCATTTCTGGGGCACGGAACTTCGCGGCAATCATGTGGATCAGGTGTGGCCGTACTGGAACCTGATGGACATGACCCCCGATGGCCGTCCCGACCGGATGACTCCGCCGCTCGATTTCACGTCTGATTTCCTGAAGAAGCACTACCTGGACGCCTAGCCTCCGCCACAAGCCGACATCGTCGCGCTGCACCCGTGGACCAGCGGGCAAGGTTGTTTCTCGCGGGATAGCCGAAGAAGCAGTCGCTTCCGCGCATTTCGTAGCCCTTTCCACTGAAGCACCGCTTACACAGGGCCCCTTCGACCAAACTGGACGGAAAGACCGATCCAGTATTGCGAATGATTATCAATTGCATTATTGATCGGCGTCCCGCACCTGAAGAGGACGTCCGATGCCCGAAACATCGCAGCCGCGACCTGGCAGAACCTGCGCCTGCCACACCATCGAAGACCTCAACTTTTCCGAACAGATCGCGCTTTGGTCTATCCGGAACTGGCTCACGGGCGGAAAGCGCTGGAGCCGGTGCCAGGACGAACTCCATCGGGTATTTGGTGACGAGGATGGCGCCAAGCTCGGCCTCGCCCTCGACTGCCTGATGTGGGTGCTCAACCGTTGCGGGCTTCGCACACTGCGGTTCGGCGGACTGCATTGCACGCGGCTCTGGCCGGACGAACTCGGGCTTCTCGCGGTACTCGACCTGGCGCAGCAGGGGGAGCGGGATATCCCGGCGCGTCTCCTCGCCGACATTCTTCCGGCAACGGCGGCGCGGGTCGCGGCGGACTATGCAGGTGCCGCCGGTGCTGCGATGGCCCGCAACGGGTACAGCCTGCAACGTGATGTACCGGCCGACAGATCGTCACCACAGGATGCGCCGGATTTTCTCCTGAACTGAGCCCCGGGCAAACGGCGCGCGCTATCCGGCCACGGTTCCGAACCATTTCACCGCCGCCCGGTCGTGCCAGGCAACTGCGCCGCAGGTGCCGTGAAATCCGACATGCCCGCCGTTGTGTTCGAGACACAGGGTCAACGCGGGGTTTCGCGCGTTTATTGTTTCGGCATAGCAGCCAATCGGGATCCAGGGATCGTTCGGCGCATGGATCACCAGGATCGGCGTGCGGATATCCGCCGTGTAATAACGCGCCGAACAGTCATCGTAGTACGCTTGCACATCGGCATAGCCATTCATCGGCGCGGTATAGATTTCATCGAACTCGCGGACGGACTCGCAGGCCCTCAGGGCATCGATCCCGGGGCCGCGGTCGGGCTGCTTGCCGTCGAGCGTCTCGCGGACGAGTTCCTGCACGAGAAACTTGCGGTAGATGCGGTTGCGGGGCCGAAGCATCCGGTCCGAGGCCTCGCCCAGGTCCACCGGAGCCGAGACCGAGACCGCGGCGCGGAGCCTGCTGTCTTCTCCGCGCTCCCCCAGATATTTCAGGATCATGTTGCCGCCGAGCGAGTAGCCCACCGCGACAACGCCGTTTGCCGTCATGTCTTCGGGCAGTGAGTCCAGGACAGCCTCGAAATCCACCGTCCGCCCGGCATGATAGCGTTCGACACAGAGCGGCCCCGCCGGACCCGCGCCCCGCAGATTGAGCCGCAGCACCGGAAACCCCTCGGCCAGAAAGTGCCGCGCGCTGTAGAGCATATAGGCGCTGCCCTGGCAGCCCGACATGCCGTGGACCAGCACGACCAGCGGTTTGCCGGCGTTCGAGACTGGAGACTGATACGTCCCGGTCAGATGATCGCCGGTGCCGTCGGACATCGGGAACTCCATCCGCGTGCCGCCCAGCGCCGCAGGATCGGGCCAATCGCTCCTGCGGATGAAGTTGCGCAACGTCTGGAGGTCGCCACCAAGCCATGGAAACCGCTGGTTGAATTTTGGCAGGTCTGGTGTCATCGGCTATGCTGCATTCGAGGTGGTTCACAGGACTGGTCATGAACTGATGGATCAGGTGAAAGGGAATACCCGGACGGGCAATAGTGCCCATTCTGACACAATGACGGCCGTGCGGCGCGATCGCTGTCGTCCGGCGCGGCGCAGGAGTGTCAGGATGAGATACCCCGGAGCGGCGGTTCTGGTTGCAACCACGCTCGCGGTCCTGCCGGTCGCAGCCTCTGCCCAGTCGACCAACCGCACCGCCGACGTCATAAGGTCGGGCGCCTGGGTGGGCGCCGCCTCGTTTCACCGCGACACCGGGCGCTTCACCTACTGCTTTATCCGGACCAGCTATACCGACAAGACCAACGTCACGATGGGCCTGTTCGCAAACGGGGGCTTCGTCATCCTCCTGAACCGGGACGACTGGTCGCTGACAAAGGGGCGGAAGTATCCCTCGGCCGTCTCGGTTGACCGGACTTACCTCGGCGAGTACCCGGCCGACGCGTTCAGCGAAAAGGCCTTCACAATTCATTTCGGCAGCAAAAGCAAGCGCGCGATCCGGGCCTTCCGCAAGGGCAAGATCCTGTTGGTCCGCACCGAAAACATCTCGCGAAAATATCGCCTTGTCGGAACCAACCGCGCGCTGTCGGCCGCCGCGCGATGCGTCAGGCGAAACCGGAAGCGTAGCTATGAGGCCGCGGTGGCGGCCGCGGGCGGCGCCCCTGGCGGCAATCCGCAGACAACGACCGGTACAACAACGGGCGGAAGCGGCCAGAACCAGGAAATCCCGGAAGACATCAAGGCAAACCGCGCCGAGAAAAAGAGCATGGACGAGTGAACGCGAGGCTGCCCGCTTGCGCATACCTCCTCACCGCGGGTTGCCTTGCAGCGGCGATACTGGCCGCGCCCCCGGCGTCGGCGGCAAACCGGGTCATCGAACGGTTCACTGCAGGCGGCTGGGAAGGCACCGCAAATATCTCGACCCGGACCGGTACGTTCAATCATTGCAACGTCACCCGGTCCTATACGTCTGCGCGGCGGCTGTCGTTCGGGCTGCTCGCCGACGGGCAGAGCTCGCTGATCGCGATCGACACCGGATGGACTCTCGGCAGAGCTGCTGTCCTGCCTGTAGAAATCGTCGTGCAAGGCAGGCGCGTCGGACGGTACTCCGCAATCGCGCTGCTTGGAAAATCCATCGCCATCAGTTTTCAGGGCGACAGCCGCGAGATGATGGACACGATCGCGCGGAGCAGCAGCGGGTCGCGGGGCGGCGGGGTGCTCGAGATTCGCACCGGGAACCACAGTCTCCGCTTCGGTCTTGCCGGTGCGGGCGCCGCCATCGCCCGGGCCCGGCAGTGCTTCCGCAAGCATGCCCCCGGCGTCGCCATGCGGACCGATGGCAACGTGCGGCCGATTGCCCGGCGGGCCGTCCCCGGCGACCCGCAATCGCCGCAGCGGCAAGCCCGGCGCACAGTCACCCTCTCGCAGTATCAGGCCCTCCTCGCCCGCGAACTTGGCAAGGCGGGCGTCTTCCGTCCCGACCCACGTATGATCCGGGTGGTGCGTGTCTCGCCCATCGTGTTGTCGTGGCCGGGGGGCGCAAACGTCCGCGGCTTTCTCGCCCGCGGCAAGCTGCCCGGGCGCATCGAACCCCGCCTCGGCATGCTCTCGATCCTGCGCTCGATTGCGATCCCCTGCGGCGGCCAGGTTTCGATGGACGGGGTCTCAAGGAAAAAGGCGGGCGACTGGGATGTACTCGACGGCAACGCGCAATGCCAAGTCGGCGATGTCACCCACACCTTCGCATTCTCGGGCTACTTCAAGGACAACCAGGTCGGCGCGCTCGGCTTCGTCGGCACCGGAGCAGCCGGCGCGGTGACGGCCAAGGCGTCAAACCGCAAGATGCGCCGCTTCCTGATCCGCACCCTCGACCCCAAAAGTAAATTCAGCCCACCGTCCTTCGAAACACGGAAGCAGTAAGACCCCTACCTCAGCAACCAGTCCCGGATCAACTTCGTCTGGGCGTCGTCCATCAGGGCGGGCGCGTGGCCGCAGCCGTCGAGGGTGACGAGATCGGCCTTGGGACCGCGGGTGCCCATCATCTCGTAAATGTTAGGTGTCAGCAGGTCCGACTCCGCCCCCCGGATCACCAGCACCGGCACTTCGATCCGGTCCCAGACCGCCCAGAGATCAACGGCGTCGACCGGGCCCTCGCGAAAGGGTTTGGCGATGGCCGGGTCGTAGGCAAGCTTGAAGCCATCGCCCTGAGCTATCGCGCCATGTTCGGCCATGTGCATCCACTGCGGGCCCGACAGGTCGCCGAAGGGCGCATAGACCTCGCGCATATAGGCCTCGACCGCGGCGAGATCCGGAAAGACCGTTTCGTTACCCACATAGGTGCCGATCCGGTCGAGCGCGGCCTTGGGAATGAACGGCCCGACGTCGTTCATCACGAGCCGGCGGATCGGCGTGTTCGGGAGGGCCGCAAGCAGCATTCCGATCAGCCCGCCCATTGAGGTGCCGACCCAGTCGACGGTCTCGCTGCCAAGCCGCGAAATCAGGGCGTTCATGTCGGCGCAGTACTGCGGATAGCCGTATTCGTCGGGGTTGGGCAGCCAGTGGCTCTGGCCGCGCCCGGCGACGTCGGGACAGACCACGCGGTATTCGTCATCGAGCGCCCGGGCAAGCCAGTCGAAATCGCGCCCGTTCCGGGTCAGCCCATGCACGCAGACCAGATCGCGCCCGGCGTTCGCGCGGCCCCATTCGGTGTACGCGACCCGGTGAAACCCTGTCGGGCTCAAGCCGGGGAATTGCCGTGACGCCATCGCCATGCCGTAATACCCTCCTGAAAATTCAAGGCCCGCTCTCGCAGGCTGCACGTTCTATCGCAAGCGCCGCATTGAAGGAACACTCTTGCGCGAGCCCCCCTCACACGCCCTGCCCCTCTCGCCACCCGGCATTGTCGTCAACCTGTTGAAGGGCGACCCGGCCGAGCATCGCGCCAATAGCTGGCTCGAATGGGACGGCACGCTCGATCTCGATGTGGCGTTCGTCGGCGCCCCCTTCGACGGCGCCTCGACCGTGCGCCCCGGCTCGCGCCATGGCCCGGATGCGGTGCGGACGGCGCTGGCTTTCTACACCGCACACAGCACCGACACGGGCAGGCCCATGTCGGATTTGCGCGCCGCCGATATCGGCGACATCACGGTGACCGTAACAGACAAGCCCGCGACCTTCGCGCGCATCACCGAGACCATCTCGGTGCTCGTTTCCCGCGGCATCCGGCCGATGGTGATCGGCGGCGACCACTCGATCGCCGAAGCCACCATTGGCGGGCTTTGCGACGCTTTGCCGGGCAGGCGCATCGGTATCGTGCATTTCGATGCCCACCACGACTTGCGCGAGGCCCATTTCGGCGCCGAGTCGAGCGGCGTCCCGTTCCGCAATCTGCTGGAGAAACGCCCGGATCAGGTTCGCGGCAAGAACCTCACCCAGATCGGCATCGCGGACTTTTGCAACACCCCGGTCCACCAGGCCTACGCTGCCGAGAAAGGCGTCACGGTCATCAGCAATCTCGCTGTCCGCCGCGACGGCACCGATGCCGCGATCGATGTCGCACTCGCGCACGCAACCGACGGGACGGACGCTTTCTGGATTTCGGTCGATGTGGATGCCATCGACCAGAGCCAGGCGCCCGGCACGGCGGCGCCAAACCCGTTCGGCCTCGACGGCCGCGATGTGGCGCTCGCGCTCCGGCGCTTGGCGGCCGATCCCAGATGCGCCGGGGCCGAGATCGTCGAGATCTCGCCGCCGCTCGATGTGAACGACATGACCTCCAATCTCGGCGCCGTGCTGGCGCTCAATTTCTTCTACGGTGTTTACCAACGAAAGGCCTGAACCATGGACGCAACATTCGGCGACAGCCGCACGACCGTCGACCATTCGCTCGACGGCGCCGGCACGGTGGCCTTCAACCGGCACGACCGGCTCGGCTTTTCACTCGATGAGTACGGCCGGCGCTATCAGGCAGTCCTCGACGGGATGGCGGCACGCGGGCTCGACGTCCTGCTGATCCGGGGGCCCGAAAACATCACCTGGTTCT
>JAJFFI010000478.1 GCA_021776755.1 Alphaproteobacteria bacterium
CGGGATGCCGAGTTCGTGCTCATAGCTGGTTATGGCCGAGCTGACCTCGGCATCGGTCATGTTCTCGTGGTTTATCGTCAGGCCGATGACCTTGGTATCGGCGAAAGTCTCGATGAGATTGATTTCGCTCGCCGCCGACGGCATCGGCAGTTTCGGGAAATCGCCGAGATTCGCTCGCCCCGGCGCGTGCTGCAGCAAGACCCCGTTGGGGCGGCTGCCGCGCAAGATGAAGGCCGATGTCAGGTAGGCGGGGTGGCTCAGCGCGCCTTGCCCTTCGACGATGATCACGTCGGGATCTTCGCCTTCGAACGCCTCGACGACGGTGGCTTCCGTTTCGCCCGAGCAGAACTGCGACGGGATGGCGTCGAGCGCGATGCCGTAGCGCGCTCCCTGGATCAAACCCGTCTGACCGGTGCCGACCATGACCGCCTTGACACCATGATCGTTGAGGGCGCGGGTCAGTATCGTCGCCGTGGTGCGCTTGCCGATGGCGCCGTCGGTGCCGAGCACGGCGATGCGCGGGCAGGTGACCTCGTCGATGCGGCCGCTGAACATCCGCAGGTCCTTCTTGGCACGGGGCTTGCGCACGTCGAGGATCCGGACATTGTTTGCCGTGGCCGCTGCCGCGAACTCCGGATCGTCATTGAGGAATTCGTGGAGGCCGTTCACGACGTTCATCCCGAGCCCGATTGCCTCGAGCACCAGGCCGCGCTCGCGCAGGGACAACATGCCGCTGGATGGCGCCATGCCGTAGATGAAATAGTCCGGGACGCAGCCGGCCTGCGCCAAAGCAGCATCGAGATCCCGAAAGATCGGGATGTCCTTCGAAACCCCATCCAGCACTTCACCGGCGTCGAGACCGGCCTTCTGGCTGTCGATGACGGATAGAACTTCATATTTCTCGGAAGACCGGACCAGCCCATTGGCGGTCTTGCCGTCAATGGCGCCGAAATTTCCTTCGCAATAGACGATTGCCGTTTCGGACCTTACCGGCTTGCCGCGTGACGGAAGCCTGATCACCGACTTGGCATCTTTAAAGGCGACGGGAAGAAATTCAGGACCAGTCGGGTGTGGCAATTTGGGATGTGTAGTGAAGGGCATAAAAAAATCCTTGGAATGGCAAAAGCCGCTGGCCACGGGATCGCGCCAGCGGAGAATTTCAGGTGTCTGCCCACAACGGAGAAGACCATGAGGCCTGTGGTTATCGATTTGCAGGTGCCGACGCACGAGCAACCTGAGCTCCACCACAGGGTGGAGCTCTCCACCCGATGGTGGTCAATGCGGTCAGATTATCGGTGTGAAGCTTCGGTGTGTTTCCGCCGGGCAAATGCCCTGCGGCGGGGAGATGTCAGATCGAAACCCGCTTCTACGAAGTTTCGAAGGGCCGCCGAAAGCCCTCTCCCTCTGAGGACCCCACCCTACAACACTGCCAGCGATGCCGCAAACGACGCGCCGGGCATCCGGGCCGGGAGGCCCCGGAAACCTGGGCATTCGGGTTAGTTCCCACCCGGATCGGCCAGTAAGTACCCCGTCATCCGGTTGAGGCGGCGGGGCTTTCAGATGGTGCCGGCTGCAGGAGTCGAACCCGCGACCCCCTGATTACAAATCAGGTGCTCTACCAACTGAGCTAAGCCGGCCCGTGGCGGTGTTGCCAACGCGCGGAAGATAGTGCGGGGCGGGAGGCGCCACAAGGGGCGCCAATGCACTCCGGTTCCGCCCGGGACAAGAAAACGGCGGCCCGGGTCTGGGTCCCGGGCCGCCAGGCCTGGCATGCCGCGACGGCTGTCCTGGATTTGGTGAGGTCAGGCGCGTACCGCCGGCGTTATGCGGTTTGGGTTGCGGTCACTGCTGGGGCGGCGGCGGGGGCGGGGGATAGCCGGCGCCACCCTGCTGCCAGTTGCTGCCGTTGCCGTAACCGCCGGGGCCGCCGGCGTTCGGCGCGCTGCCCGGGCGGAGGCCGGTCCGGCCACCCTGCTGACCGCCGGGGGCGCTGCCCTTACGTCCCGCCTTCCGGCCGCCGCCGCGCTTGGCGCGGCGCTCGCGCATCCGGTCGCGGAGCGAGGCAATTTCCTGCATCGTGATCGCGCCGTCGCCGTCGATATCCATGCGCTGGAAGCGCCGGTCGGTCTGGGCCGAAATCTCGCGGGGCGAAATCACGCCGTTACCGTCGCGATCCATGCGGGCGAAATGGCGCGCGCGGCGCTGCTGCTGGCGTTCGGCATTGCGGGGCTGGCGCTTACCGCGGACCTCCATGTATTCGCGCTGGCTGACGACGCCGTCGCGGTTGGCGTCGAGGCGCTCGAACATGCGTTGGCCGGTGGCGTCGAACTCGCGCCGGGTAATCGCGCCGTCGCCGTTGGCGTCAACCCGCTGGAACATGCGGGCGCCCTTGCCGGGCCCGGCTTCGGCAGTGCCCGCGAGGCCGAGCATCAGTGCGGCGGCGGCCACAGCCGCTGCAAGCGTGAACGTCTTCGTCATGTAGGTGCTCCCGTTTGCCGGCCCGGACCCCTGTCCAACGCGGGGTCGAAACCGGCCGATTTCGCACGGCGGGACGGACCTCATGTCCGCCGCCAACCTGTGGGGTGATACGCGCCTCAGGACAGCGGTATCCCCGCGCCCGCGCGAGAAGTGCAGTGGACCGGCCCCTCTGTTGGCTGCTAGAAGGCCCGATAGAAGTTGGGGGGACACAAATGCTGCTCGAAATCCCGGGCATCCTGAAATCGGCCGAGGCGGCGGGCATCGTCGCAAAGCTCGCGCGCGCGCAGTTCGTCGACGGCAAGCTGTCGGCGGGCGGCTTTGCGGGTGAGGTCAAGAACAACCTCGAGATGGCGCCGAACCAGGAGATGATGACGCTCGCCCGCCAGGTCTATGCCGGGCTTGCCGGACATCCGGTGTTCAACACTTTCGCGCTGCCCCGCAAGATGCTGGTGCCGATCTTCTCGCGCTATGATGTCGGCATGGAGTACGGCCTCCATACCGATATCGCGATGATGGGGATCGACCAGCCCGAAAAGGCGACGCGGACGGACCTTTCCTTCACGCTGTTCCTCTCCGAGCCCGACACCTATGAGGGCGGCGAACTCGTGATCCGCACTCATGTCGGCGAGAACCGGTTCAAGCCGCCGGCGGGCAGCGTGGTGGTGTATCCGAGCCACAATCTGCATTACGTCGCGCCGGTGAAAGAGGGTGTGCGCTATGCTGCCGTCAGCTGGGCGCAGAGCTTCGTGCGCGAGGACTCGCGCCGCGAAATCCTGTTCGAGCTGAACGGGGTCGCCGAGGGGCTCGCCGGGAAACTCGAAACCGGCACGCCGTTGACCCGGGAGGAGACCGACGTTCTCTTCGGCCTCTATCACAAGCTGATGCGGATGTGGGCCGACACCTGAGCCCGGGCAAAGCGCCGCAGCACTTCTCACGAAAACTTGATGGTTCTGTAACGATCTGAGGGGTTTACCCGGCAAAAGCCGCGTCAATCTTACGCTCATGGCACCCGCGGCCGGGTGCCGGCTGCCCTGATCCGCGTGAGACATGACCGATCCAGCCTCCGCCCTTTCCGTCCTGACCCTTAAGCTGCTGGTCGAGAACGGCCTCGTGCCGCGCGAGGTCGTGCAGCGAAACCTTGAGGCGCTGCGGGATGCCGGCGGCAAAAGCACGGCAGGCGCAGACATGGCCCTGTCGTTGTTGGCGTCAATGACCGAGCCTGTCGGCGGGCAACCGGTTTCCCAGGCCGTGCAGTTGGCCGGAGTCGAG
>JAJFFI010000479.1 GCA_021776755.1 Alphaproteobacteria bacterium
CCTCCGTCTGCCGCCCGTGAAGCTCTTCAAGGCCGGCGTGATGGATGAGGAAATCCTCTCGATCATCCTCTCGAACATCCGCATCGCCGACCAGCGCATTGGCGATATCAAGGCCCAGGCCGCAGCCCTCACGGTGGGCGAGCGCCGCCTGACCGAACTGCTCGACCGCTACGGCAAGGATGTGGTCGAGGCCTGTATCGAAGAACTGAAGGCCCGTGCCGAGCAGCAAATGCGCGCCCGCATCGAGACCATCCCCGATGGCGACTATCACGGAATCGCCTATGTGGATTCCGATGGCGTGGTGGACGAGCCGCTCAAGATCGACATGCGTATCCGGAAGGATGGCTCCGATCTTTACTTCGACATGTCGGAGAGCTCACCGCCCTGCCTCGGCCCGATGAACAGTGTCATTGCGACGACCAAGTCGTCGATCTATCTCGCCATCAAGCACATCTTCCCGGAAGTCCCAATCAACGCCGGCACCTTCGCGCCACTGCATATCACCGACCCCGACGGCACCTTCCTCTACGCCAAATATCCGCGCCCGGTTTCGGGGTGTGCGGCCGAGGTCAGCCAGCGCATCGCTGAGGCCGTCTTCGCGGCCCTTGTGCCCGCCCTCCCCGACAAGCTCTTCGCCGCCCCCGCCGGCACCAGCGGCAACTTCGCACTCGGCGGCAACGACCCCGAAACCGGCAAGCCCTATGTCATGTATCTGATCTCCGGCGGCGGCTACGGCGGCAGCAAGGCGGGCGACGGGCTTTCGAACGGCTGCTCGACCATCGGCATCTCGAAGACCACACCGCTCGAGATCATTGAACAGCGCTATCCGGTGCTGTTCGAGGAATTCTCGCTGCATGAAGGCTCGGGCGGCGCGGGCGAGTACCGGGGCGGGTTCGGCGTGAACTATACGCTTCAGATCCGCCGCGGCGACGCGCGGGCGAGCTTCGTCATGGATCATGGCCGCACCGGCCCGCAGGGCGCGCTGGGGGGGAGCGACGGCGGCGTCAACAGGGTGTGCGTCACCCAGTCCGGCGAGGACTACATCCCGCCGCATCTCTCCAAGGACCAGGACATCCAGATCGGCCCGGGCGACACGGTGCGCGTTTCAACTCCTGGCGGCGGCGGCTTCGGCGATCCGTTCGCGCGCGATCCCGCCAAAGTCCTGCACGACGTCAGGCGCGGCTACTACACGGCCCGCCAGGCGGCCGAACGGTTCGGGGTCGTGTTGGAAGTGAGCACCCCCGCCGCCGTGGACCTGGCCGCAACCGACAAGCTACGCACCGGCAAGAGTGCAACTTCCGGAAACCGTGCCGAACGGAAACCAGGTGTCGTTTGAGGGAATGTCTTAAATATCGGCCTTGACTGAGACCTTCGGGATTGGAGTTCCGAGTCTGGCCGATTTCGAACCCAACAGATACGGGAGCCAGAACACGCCTCCGAACAGGCTCAGGGCCAGATTCAGTAGTCCGAACTGAATCGAAACTGACAGCGCCGTCACGCTGTCGACGCCGATCAGCGACAACGCCAAGATCATCGATCCCTCGCGGACACCCCAGCCCCCAATCGATATCGGAAGGCTCGACAGAAGCATCACGGCGGGAAGAACAAAAAAGCATTGAAGCAAGGTGACATTCGCTCCGGCTCCGGAGAGCAAAGCGAAAATTGCAAAAATTCCGAATGCCATCGCCACGATCGATACGATCAGGCTAGACGCTGCGGCAGTGGGGTTGCCAAGGAACTGCACCGCCACGGTCCGGCAGCGGCGGACGATTTTCCCAATTTGCGATTCAGAAACTTCTACGAATTTTAGAAACGACAACAGAAAAAATACGATGCCAAGCACCGATCCACAGACAAAGAGAAAAAGGCTGGTGCTGATTGACGCTTCAGTAATGAGCGTGAATATGTACGGCAATCCGGCCAAGCCCAACAAAATCAGTGTGGCCATTGCGAGGGCCCGGTCGATCATTGAGCACACGAATGCCTTCTCGATACTGGCGCCATCTTTGCGGGCAAGCGCAATCTGCGTGATCGTTGCCCCCACAGAAGCGGGCAACGCCAAGCCGGCGAACAGACTCATGAACCTGAACCGGAGAATTCGAAGTGGGGCAATTGTAATGCCGACCGAGCGCAGTACGATGTCCCAACGCAGGGCGGCAAGAAGAAGCTGAACCGCCAGGACAAAAAAGACGAACGCTACGGTTTCGAACCCAAATGTTTCAGGCGCCAAATCAGACCATGAAAAATCGACGGAGGTCACTATGATCCAGCCCATTGCAGCTGTCAGTGTGACCTTGAAAAAGCCGTTTGATCCGAGGGTGCGACGCGCTATGGCATTCATGGTCATTCAGTCTTTCTCCTGTCATTTTGGCGCAACTTAACAGTTGGGGTGCGGAATCATAATACAAATAAAAGTGACGGCAGGTGAACCGCGTGAATCGCGATAGGAGTGTCGATTTCCTGGTTGTTTTCTTCGCGGCCGCGCTGACAATCCATGTCACGCCGTCGATTGGAACGACTGAAATTCGGATTGCCGTGTCCGACCCGGTTTTGCCTTTTTTTTCAATTGCATTGTGGCTGGCCGCCAGCCCGGACTCTCGAAGGGAACTCGTCTCGTCCGTCGCCCGAAACAAGGCGGCCTTCGGCGGGCTCGCATTGATGACATGCGTGCTCGCGACGGCCTTGGTCATCGGGTGGGCCCGCAGCGGAGAACTTATCCGCTGGGCGGTATTCAACAAATTCGCCGGCTGGCTGATTCTCCTCGGTTATTTCGCGGTCGGGTGGGCGCTGATAAGCCTGCGCCGGGAAGCGGCTGGCATTCTTTTTATACGCGCACTGATCGCCGCCGCCATCTTGCAGTCCGTCCTGGTCGTCGCCATTCGCGCCCTTGCCCGCCTCGGTATGGAGTGGGCCGTGCGATTCGATAGCATTCGGGCGGAAGGACTGATCGAAAATCCGAACGCCTTCGGGTTTTTTCTCGCCATCTCTATCGTGCTTTATCTTGCTCTCGAACGGCGCGCACGATGGCGCAGCTACCTCCTTGACGCGTTTGCGCTGGGCGTCATGGGAACAGCACTTATGCTTTCCGCCTCGCGTGGTTCCTGGCTGGCAATCTCGCTGGGATTGACAACATTGATCTGGCTCTTGCCCGCCAGGATATGGCGGGTGCTCCCCGCGGCAGCGTTGGCGACCGCCTGCCTTTGGGGTCTTGCTTCATTTGGCACGAACAAGAGCGTCGAACCCGGCACCGATCCGCCACCGGCGGGCCAGTACTGGTTGTCCCGCGATGGTTTCAGAGGCGGCGAGTCGACGCTGGCAGTCCGCATCCGGATGGCGGAGGAAGCGGGCGCGCTGTGGCTGAAGACTCCTGTGTTCGGTGCCGGGCTGGGAATTTACTATTGGGAAAGCGCCCAGAAACCCGATGCCAGTCCCGCCCATCTGACGCTGCACAGCACGCCGCTTTGGCTGCTCGCGGAGACCGGTCTGTTCGGCGTTCTCGTCTTCGGGTCGTTCTTCATATTTTGTCTCAGGCAGCTTTACCCGGGCCGAAATTTCAGCAGTGCCGAGCCGGATTACCGCGTCAGGGCCGCCGCCTTTCTGACTCTCATCGTCTTTGCCGGCATGTCGGTTTCTATGGAAGCGACGTACCAGCGCCATCTCTGGGTTCTGCTCGGATTGGGTCTCGGAGTGGCGGCGCGACGGCATGTGAAATCGAGCCATGCCAGCTGACGGACCGGAACCCGAAGCTTCGCCCGTCGGCGCGATGCTCGTCGTCCTGTCGGCCCTGAAAACGCGCGCCATTTTTCTCCCGCCGTGGGCGGGATTGATGCTTCCGGCCCTTGTCATGCCGCTCATGCCGATTGGCAAGAACATCTGGGTCGCATGGCTTCTTGCCCTCGGGACGTTGCTCGCCTGTCCTGGCAGGCCATATCGTTGGCCACGTCTCAAGACCCCCTTTGCCCTGTCGCTCGTCGTGCTCGTCGTCTTCGGCGGACTTTCGTTGTTCTGGTCGTCCGACCCGGACGACGGATTGCACAGGTTCGGGCGAATGGCAGGCAGTTTTCTGTGTGCGGCGATTCTGATCGAAAGGGCGCGCCAACTGCCGGCTCACCTCGCCCCGGCGGGATTGCTTTTGCTGGTAATCGGTCTCGGCACCGCCGTTATCGTTCTCGTGGTCGAGATCGCCGCAGGATACCCCCTCTCGCAGCTCAGGCTGGCCCATCTCGCGAAATGGCCGGATATCTGGCCTGTCTACTACAATTCGTTTGCGGCGCTGCTGGCGGTGACTGCGCCGGCCGTCACGGGACTTGTCTGGCAGCGCTGGGGAATGAAGGCGGCCTCGATTCCGGCACTCTGTGCAGTCCCGATATTCCTCCTTCAAAGCATGGCCGCGATGCTGGGAATATCGCTTGGCATCTGCTTCGCGCTGGCCGTGCTGGCGTTCGGCAGGCGTTTGATCCTGGCCGCGGCACTGATTCTGGCCTTGCTGGCACCTGCCTTGCCGGTCGTTCTCGGAACATCGGGATTTTATGAGGTCATAGAGAGCACCCGGATCCGGCTTCCCTTTTCGGCGGCGCACCGACTGGTTACGTGGCGCTTCGTTTCTGAAAGAGCAGAGGACAGCCCCATTGCCGGATTGGGGATGGGGGCATCCCGGTCGCTCGCGGGGGCCGGTGACGATGCCCGCGGAATACCGCAGTACCGTCAATTGCTTTTGCTTGCGGGGGACGTGCCGACGTATCCGGTTCCCCTGCAATCGTCGCACCCCCACAATCTCTTTCTCCAGGTCCGGCTGGAGTTGGGATGGGCCGGTATCGCGATTCTGTCGGCCGTGTTGCTGAGCGGTGGGTACTCGCTGTCGAGACTGCCCCTTGGCCGCTTTGAACTCGCTGGCGTGTCGGCTTCGGCAGGCGCCGCAGCCGTTATTTATATGCTGAGTTACAATGCCTGGAATGCGTGGTGGCTCTCCGTTCTGATCCTGCTGGGCGTGTTCGTGACAGGGTTCCGGATAAGGAACGACGCTCTGGCAGGACCGACCGAGCGGGCAGAGGGCGGTATTTGACCCATCATTTCCTAGACCTCGACGCGCGCGCCGCTGGTGTGTGACTTGTAGATCGCATCCTCGATCTCAAGGTTCCGCAGATAGTCGCGGGCAGAGTTCGGCATCGGGTCGCCGTCCCGCAGGTGGGACAGGAGCGCCTGCTGAAAGCGGATGACGCTGTCGCCGCCCGGGCCCTCGCCCTGTTTCGCCTCCGAACCCTCGAAGACCACCGGCGTCTCAACATTCGAGCCGTTTCGCCGGAGGTGCAGGCTGCCGTCGCCATCGAGCCGCAGCGTGGCCTCGGTGCCTTCAATCCACATCTCGCCCATGGTCCGCCGGCGTTCCTTGGCCGGGTGGTCGGCCAGCCGGTTGCCGTCGAACAACCCCCTGCGGCCGGCCTTGAAGTCGAAGATCACGAAGCCCGCGTCCTCGCCCGCGATGTCGCGGTTGAACCGCGCGAGCCGCGCCGTCACGCCCGAGATCTCGCCGAAGAGGTAGCGGAAGACATCGATGAAGTGGATGCCGGTCTCATGGATCAGGAACCGGCGCATGGTGCGGAAATAGGGCTGGCCGTCGACATAGGCATCCTCCCCCTGTCCGTCGCCCGGGCGCAGGCGGAAAGAGATCTGCATCGGCGTGCCGAGCGCTTTTTCGTCGAGCAGTTCGCGCGCCTTCGCGTACCAGGGCTGGAAGCGGAAATTCTCGTGGACGAACAGCGGGACGCCCGCCGTCTCGGCCTCGTCGGCCAGCAGGCGGGCCGTTTCGAGATCGCCCGCGAAGGGTTTCTGGCACACGGCGGCGATGTTTCGGGAGATCGCCATGCCGACACACTCCTGGTGCGATTCCGGCAGTGTGACGACATCGAGCAGGTCGGGCTGGGTCGCCGACAGCATGGTCTTCAGATCGTTGAAGATCGACTTTGCGCCATGGCGCTTGGCCATCGCCTCGGCGCGTTTCCATTCCGTGTCGCAGACACCGACAATCGTGACATCCGGCAGCCGGTGCCAGGCATCGAGGTGGAAGTCGGCGAAGTGACCGGCACCGGCGACGGCGACCTTGAGCGGCTCGCTCATTCGTTATTTGCCTTTGTTTGCATAACTTTGTTGGCGTGGGAGACGATGTATCCGATGCCCGGCAAGAGTGCAATCGGGCATCGAGGACTTATTCGTCGGGCACCACGTCGAAGGCGATGGAAATTCGGGTTTCGGCGGATTCGAACGGCACGGTGCCGTGATAGAAATACGCGGGGAACAGGATCATCAAGCCTTCGCGCGGCTGGATCGGACGGACGGCGGGGGCAGCCTCGAACCGGATTTCCTCCGGCGGGCGGCCAAGCTCGAACCAGCCGGCATGATCGCCCCCGTCGGTCACTTCCGGCGGTATGCGGACGTAATAGACGCCCGAGAGATACCCATCGAGATGGATGTGGGGTACCAGATTGCCCGCGCCCCGCAGCACGGCCGCCCAGGACGAAATGCGGAACTTCGCGGGCGGATCGGCGAGAAACGGATGATCCGGATCGGCCGCACGGACCGCCATATAGTCGGCGACCGCCGCCTCCATCATCGCACCGAGTTCGGCCATTGGGCCGAGATCGCCCGCGAGCAGTTCCTCGGTGATCTGCAGTTTCGGATGGTGGTAGGTCGGGTCGTCGGTCGGCGGCACCTTCAGCGTCGGGTGCGCGAGCACGTGGTCGGCGAGAGCTGCATTGAAATCGTCGAGACTTGCATACGCCGTAGGGGGCTCCCAGACCCGGGTCTGCGCAAACCGGTCGAAATCGAGCAGCGTGTCGCGTCCCGCGGCGTCCCCCGTTTCGTTGAGCGCCGCCGCCTTGAGCGCCAGCGCCTGCATGTCCCGGGGAGACGTCGCGAGCCAGCTGTCGCACGCCGCAATCGCCTCACCCGCCTTGCCCCGCTCGAGCAGAACCGGAACCAGATTGCTCCACGCGAGCGGCCAGTCGGGATTGATCGCCAGTGCCGATCTGTAGAATCCCTCCGCCTCGGCCAGTTCGCCGGATTTTTCCAGCACGACACCGAGGTTGCGGTGAGTATCGGCGGCATCCGGCGCCAGGCCCAGCACGCGCCGGTAGCAGGCGGCGGCTTCCTCCCATTCCTCGAGCGCCTGCATCGCCGACCCGAGATTGTGATGCGCGGGCACAAGATCGGGCTGCAACTCGATGGCTTTCCGGTAGGCATCGATCGCGTCGCGCGGCCGGCCCTGGGCCTTCAGCGCGTTGCCCCGGTTGTAATGCGCCTCGACGAAATCCGGGCGCGCCCGGACGGCCTTCGCATAAAAACCGGCGGCGTCGGCAAAGGCCCCGAGGCGCATCGCGGCACTGCCGGCGAAGGCGAGCACGTCGGGGCGGCCGGGCTGTGCCTTGAGAATCTTCCGGCATGCGGCGAGCGCGTCTTCATAGCGCCCGGCCTGAAAGGCGGCCCCTGCCTGCTGCTGCAGGTTTTCAAGCGGCTCGATCATCGGGGGATCGGGCCGGCCGGGGCGAAATGCCTGCGGGGGTGCGCTCTTCTCATGGCTCGTAATTGCTGGAATACGCCGGAATCGACCGCTGTTTTAGTCGGTCTCCGGGCAAAAATCCAACGCCCCGGCAATCGGCACAGAGCAATTTGCTGCCGCCAGGATGCCGAATATGCCTTAACCTGCACCATTGCGATGCCGC
>JAJFFI010000480.1 GCA_021776755.1 Alphaproteobacteria bacterium
GTCGGCGGCGTGGGGCTGGTTCGGGTTCCTGGCGAGTTCCCAGAGTTGCCCGTCCGGATCGCGGTAATACCCGGAGTTGCCGCCCCAGAATCCATCTTCCGCGGGCTTGGCGATCTCCGCGCCGGCGGCCTTTGCCTCGGCGAGCAGGGCGTCGACTTCGTCTTTCGTGCGCGCGTTATGGGCGACGGCGATGCCGCGAAAGCCGGTGCCTTCGGGGGACATGGCGGCGTCTTCGGCCAGCGCGTCCCAGCCATAGAGACCAAGCAACACGCCGCCGCACTGAAAGAAGGTGATGCCGTCGGTGGAGGCCTTGGCCGGGGTCCAGCCGAGGCGCCGGTAAAAGGCCGTGCTGGCCGCGAGGTCGCGGACGCCGAGGCTGATCATCGTGTAGCGCTGTTCCATGGAACATCATTAGAAAACCACGCGGCCGCCGGCAAGACACGCGGCGGCTTGTCTGCGGCCAACAGGGGCGCTATGCCGGGCGGATGGTGCGAGATCGGGGAACAGGGCGGCGGTCACGGCGAAGCCTCCGGCGCAAAGGGGGCCAAAGCAGATGGGCGCGCGCGGCGCTCTGGTCGGGCGGGCTGCTCTTCCTGTTGCTCGCGTCCGCCTGCGCGCGGTTCGCGATGCCGCCGGAGGGTACGAACTTCTCCCAGCGCGCGGGCTTTGCCGAATATTTCGCCAAGGCGGCCCGCAAGACCACGCCACCGACCCCGGCCGAGATGGCGCTGCTGGAGCGGTTCCGCCCGCGGCTGACGGTCGCCGACGGCGAGGAAGGCCCAATCGATTTCTATGGCGACTACATCGCCCAGGGCACGCTCCGCGACGGCAGCGGAAAACGGGTGCCCGGCCCGGTGACGCGTGCCCTGCTGAACAAGTATCGGCGCGATCCGCTCGCCGTCTTCGCGCACAAACCGCTGGCGGGCCCGGCATCGGGCAACGGCACGGCGGTCGTGTTCGGAACCGTCACCCGGGACGTGATCCCCGGCCACGGCCAGCTGACCTTTCTGACGTATCATTTTGTTTTCAGGACATCCGGATTGGCCGCGGGGTTTGACGGCGCGCCGCGGGGGTTGCTCGGGCTGGTGGCGGATCCGGACAACTGGCACCAGCTCGATCACTACACGGCGGCAACCGTTGTGCTCGATGCGACCGGGACGCCGGCCGCGTTGTTTTTGCAGCAGCACCACTACGGGCGGTCGTGGCTCGTTGGCCGCGACCTGAAACTGCCCGCCGACGGGCGTGTGCAGCTGATGGCGGCGGTGTCATCGAACGAGCTTTATCCTTTTGCGCCGGGGCAGACGCGGCACCGGGTGATCCGGTTCTGGGGACCTGAAGCCGCGCGCTATCTGGTGTTCGGAACGGACAAGCCGTGGATTTCCGCCGACGACATCACGCGGTCCGGCCGGGAGGCCGATTACCGGCTGGAAGGCTTGCCGCCGGACGATGCGTTTTACAGCTTCGAGGGGTTTCTCGGCGAACGCCGGCGGCTGCCCGGCCGCGACGGCCCGCCGGGGGCCGATTACAACGCGCTCCCGCGCCTGAAGGGTCCCGCGCATCAACTGCTGCTGTTCAGCTGGCGGCCCTGCGACCAGGCGCAGCTCGACCGCATCACCCGCGCGATGGACGGCAGCGGCCGCCCGGCACTCGACTCGACCGAAATGCGCACGCTGGCGGACGCCTTTTTCGACCCGGCGCGGAAGCCCGCGCGGTGCTGACCGGGGTCGCAATTTCCGCCGGACGCCACGCGTATTGAGATGCTAGTCTCCCGGGCCGCCCGTGGCTGCGCGCGAAAAGAGAGGGAGTGAGGTGATGCCGAAGGCCTATTTCATCGTCGCGATCGAGGTGACCGACATGGACAAGTTCAAGGAATACGGCGCCCAGGTAACGGAGATCGTCGAGAAGTTCGGCGGGCGATATCTGGTGCGCGGCGGCGTGCAGGAGATCAAGGAGGGCGACTGGCCACAGGCGCGGACGGTGATACTGGAGTTCCCGTCGCTCGATCAGGCGAAGACCTGGTACGACTCGCCGGAGTACGCGGATCTGCTGTCGCTCCGCCATGCGGCATCGAAAGGCAACATGCTGCTGGTCGAAGGCGTCTGAGATGATCCGGCGGCCGGCAATCGCGGTGGCGTCACGGGGCGCTTTCGTGCCGGCGGCCGCTTCGGCGGCGTTTGCACTTGCCGGCTTGCTGGCCGGAGCCGCGCTTGGGCAAGGCGCGCCGCAGATCGCGCAGGCCTGCACACCGCCGCCGTTCAAGGCCGTCTGCGCCCAGACAGTGCCGTGGGAAACGCGCTGGCGGTTCTCCAAGCGGGATTTTTCCGGCGCGTGTTTCTATTCGAACGGTGCCGAGGTCGTGGCGATCGGTCCGGCCCTCATGAAGGACCGGGTCGAGGAATTGCAAAGCATCGCGCGGGCGGCCTGTGCCGCGGGTCTGCGCGCGCCGGATGCGGGTCATGATCCGAACGACCGGCATCGCGGCGAGGTCGCGTTCTTTCCCTTCGACCCGGGCAGCCCCAACGGCGTTTTCGGCCTGGTGCATAACCGCTGGAACCGTTCCGATAACAGTACGATTGAGCGCCAGAGCTTCTTCCTCGCCGTCGATACCCGGGCGGGCAATGCTGAAGGCGCAATCGGCAAGGCGACGCTGGCGCATGAATACATGCATCTTGTGCAGGCCCGCTACGCGGCGTTTCCCCGGGCGATCCAGTCGACCGGCAAGCCCGTTGCGGAATGGATCCGCGAAGGCACGGCGGAGGCCGTCGGGCAGAGCTGGGACTCGGCGAACGTCCTGACCGGCAACACGCTGCGGCCCGCGGACGCCGGGCAGTTTCCCCATGGCCGCTTTGCCTTGCCGCTGGTGCTGCGGAAACTGCCAACCGGGCAGGACCGCTACAGCTTCGCGACCGGGCAGAGCTACGCCGATCCGCAGAACCCGCCCTTCACCTATCTGACCTGGCCGTTCTGGGAGTTCGTCGCCTTGCGGCTGAGCCCCAATGGATACGGATATCTGGAAACCCTCTATGCGGAGGATCTGGGAACCGGATCGGGGACGGAAGGCGTCGACGCGGCACTCCGCAAGATCCGGGGAGCTAAGGGCGGCGGGCTGGTCGAGACCTGGCTCGATTTCCTGAGCTATGTCACCCGGCGCGGCACGCTCTATCCGGACCTCGGCGAGCTTCACGACCGCGAAGACTATTTCGACTGCGAGCGCCCGGGATTGACCGCGGAGACGGGCCCGCAGCGGCGCTGGACCCTGGCGCCAGGCGGCGGCACTCTGCAGGTGATGCCGCTGGCCGCGCGGTGCTACGTGATCGAGATTCCGGCAAGCCCGCGGGCGATGGTCATGAACGTCA
>JAJFFI010000049.1 GCA_021776755.1 Alphaproteobacteria bacterium
CGGCCGGCCGGGGCGCAGACCACGGGCCAACCTGCCAGAACGGTGCGGCGCCGGCGGAAGGCCGATCTCACGGCATTTGCCGGACGCAATGCCGCCGCCAGCGCGAGCTTCAGCGACGACGAGACACTCGACGACGAAACCGCCCACGCCGCCGGGGTCACAAATCGCCCCGGAATGGCCCTCGCCATCCTGCTGGCTCAAGCAAGGCCCTGATTTCCGACACATTTTCGGGTTGATCTGACGGAATGCGGATCGGCCCGTGGACATGTCCCGGCCTCGATCCCGGGTCACGGCCCCTTTGACGGCCCCTGTACCGGCCCCTCTAACGGCAATGTGACGCGGCGTTGAGGCGTTTTGACCTGTGCGGGGGTGGTCCTATTTCAGCAATCAACTAGACTGCCCACCAACTGTATGGGCAGATCCGGATGCTCGGGTGGCGGCCTGCAAGCCGCCCCGGGACAGTCCAGCGAAACGGAGTTTGCAATGTTCAAGAAAATCCTGATTGGCGTCCTCGTGGTCGTCGTGCTTCTGGTGGGTGCCGCGGTGGCGCTCCCGTTCCTCGTGCCGGTCGAGAAGTTCAAGACCGAGATCGCGGAGCAGATCACCAAGGCCACCGGCCGTGACGTCGCGATCGCCGGCAGCATTGATCTGTCGGTCTATCCGAACATCGCGCTCGACGTGCGTGACGTCACGGTGGCCAATGCGCCGGGCGGCAAGGCCCCGTATCTTGCCAAGATCGGCCAGATGCTGGTGAACGTGCAGCTGATGCCGCTGCTCTCCGGCGAGCTCCGGGTCGATAGCTTCAAACTGGTCAAACCCGACATCAACCTTGAGGTTGGCCCCAAGGGTCAGCCGAACTGGGCGATTGGCGACGGCGAGGCGGCGAAGACGGCCGAGGAGAAGAAGCCGGCCGAAGGCGGCGAGTCGTCGATCAAACTCATTGAACTCGGCGACATCTCGATTGAGGACGGGAAGCTCAGCTATGTCGATCTGTCGGCGGGTGGTGCGCCGATCCAGCTCGCGGCCGTCAACATGAAGCTCGACTACAAGGATATCGACAGCCCGCTGGGGCTCGATGGCAGCTTTGTCTGGAACAAGGAGCCGATCAAACTGGCCCTGACGGTGAAGAACCCGAACGCGCTGATCGCGGGGCAGGCCTCGCCGGTCTCGGTTTCGGTCAACGCCGCACCGGTCAGGATGACTTTCGGCGGCACGGTTCGCACGGGCGAAGCGGTTTCAGCCGGCGGCGCGCTCGACTTTTCGACGCCATCGCTCAAGAAACTCGCGGCCTGGGCCGGGACACCCCTCGGGTATGAGGGCAAGGGCCTCGAGGCGGCCTCCGTCAAGGGCACGCTCAGTTATGGCGGGTCGAAGATCGCGCTCAAGGACGCGACCGTGAAAATCGATAACATCCAGGGCAACGGCTCGATCGGTATCGATACCGGCAAGAGCGTGCCCTACATCGCGGCGGACCTCGATCTCGGCGAGCTCGATCTGAACCCCTATTTGCCGCCCGAAGCGGCGGGCGCCGGCACCTCGTCCTATCAGTGGAGCAACGACGAAATCGAAACCGCGGCGCTTCATGCGGCCAACGCCGATCTCAGCCTCAAGGCGAAGAACATCAAGTACCGCAATCTGCTGATCGACTCGGGTGTGGTCGCGGTGAAGCTCGCGGGCGGCAAGCTGACGCTGAACCTCAGCGGGCTGAACCTCTATGGCGGCAGCGGTGTCGGCACGCTGGTGCTCGATGGCAGCAGCAAGGGTACGGTCGGCATCACCCAATCGTTCAAGCTGACCGGCTTGCAGGCGCGCCCCTTCATGACGGCGCTCGCGAACTACGACACGATCTCGGGCACCGCGGACCTGAACATCAACACCACCGCGCGCGGGCGTTCCGAGCGCGGCATCGTTTCCAGCATGAACGGCGGCGGGGCGTTCCAGTTTTCCGACGGTGCGCTCCACGGCTTCAATCTGGCGTCGATGGTCCGGAACCTGTCGACCGGCGGGCTCGCCAAAGGGCCGGAGCAGAAAACCGACTTCGCGGTGCTGGCCGGCACCTTCAAGATCGTCGGGGGTGTCCTGTCGAACGAAGATCTCTACATGAAGTCACCGCTCGTGCGCCTTGAAGGCAAAGGCAACACCGACATGCGGAGCCGGACGGTCAAATACCGGGTGGAGCCGAAGTTCGTGGCCGACCTGAAGGGCCAGGGCGGCGCCGACGACAAGAAGGGTTTGGTGGTGCCGGTGAACATCACCGGCAACTGGCACAACCTGAAATTCACGCCGGATCTGCTGGGCGCCTTCAAGCTCGACCCGGAAGCGCTGGTCAAGGATCCGAAAGCGGCGCTTGAGGGCATCAAGGACCAGCTGAAATCGGTGAAGGACATCGGCAAGGGTGCCGAGGGCGAAGTGAAGGGTGTGCGTGATGCCGCCAAGGGCTTCCTCGACGGATTCAAGAAGCCGAAAGCGGCCGAGACGCCAAAGGAAGCACCGAAGGCCGAGGAAAAAAAGGAGGTCAAGCAGGCCGAACCGCCGAAGGAGGAGCCCAAGAAAACTGACCCTCCCAAGGAAGAAGAGAAGAAAGAGGTGAAGCAGGCTGAACCGCCGAAGGAAGAGCCGAAGAAGGCCGAGCCCCCGAAAGAGGAGCCGAAAACGGCCGAACCTCCGAAGGAAGAGGCCAAACCCGCGGCGGCACCGGAGAAGACGCCGGAGGAAAAGGCCAAGGACGCCGCCACGAAGGCCGCCGAATAAACCAGGGACGGAGCCCGCAGCGGACTGACCATGGACACGGATGCGGGACAGGACGAACTGGCCTTGAGGCGCCGCCCGGCGCCGCCAGCGACGCCCACGACCCGGCGCGACGTTGCGCGCTGGACGGCCGCCGTCGTGCTGGCGGCGGCCGTTCACCTGTCGCCGATCCTGCTCGTGCTGCCGCTCTCGAAAGTCCCCGAGCTCGAAACCGCGAAGGCGATCGAGGTTGAGCTCGTCCCGCCGCCCAAGCCCAGGCCGGCGCCGAAGCCGGCTCAGAAAGCGGAGGCCAAACCGCCTGCAAAGCCCGCGCCCGAGAAGAAGCCTGCGCCGGAACCTGAAAAGAAGGCCGTGAAGCCGGCGAAACCGCCGGAGCCGCCGAAGCAGGCCGAGAAGAAACCGGAGGCCGAAAAGAAGGCGCCAGAAAAGAAGGCGGAAAAGAAACCCGACGCAGAGGCGAAGAAGCCGTCACGTCCGGTTGAAAAGGCAAAGCTTCCGGAGCCTGCCAAGCCTCCCGAGAAGAAGGTCGAAAAGGAGCCGGGCCCGGACAAGAAAAAGCCGGAAGCCGCCGCGCGCCCGAAACCCACGAAGTCACCGAAGCAGACCGCGCGGGTTCCGAAGGTTAGCAAGAAAACGAAGCAGGCCGGCAAGGGCGGACAGGACCCGGTCGCGAGCTGGCTGTTTGTGGTCCGCCAGAAGCTCCGCCGCGCCAAGCGCTATCCCGACGAGGCCCGGGCGGTCGGGCTGCAGGGCCGGGTCGCGGTCAGCTTCATCATCGACAAGAACGGTAAGGTCGTCGATTTCTGGATCGCGAAGAGCTCGGGCAGCCGGGTGCTCGACCACGCGGCGGCCTCGGCGCTGGTCCGCGCGCTGCCGTTCCCAAAAATGCCACGCGAGATGAAGCGCGACTCGATCAAGCTGACCTACGCCGTCGATTATTTCGTGCGCTAGTCCGTTCGTGCGCTAGTCCGTTCGCGTCAGGCCGCCCGGCCCGGCATGACGCCTGGGTGCACCGGGGTTCGGAGCATCGTCGAATTCGAGGCTGTGATCTTCGGCATAGATCATCATCGCCCGCTCGGCGATCGCCGAAATGGTGATCGACGGGTTGACCCCGAGACAGCGCGGCATGGCGGCCCCGTCCACCACGTAGAGGCCGTCGTGAACCGCCTCGCCGGAAGGGCCGGAGAACACCCGGTTGCGGGCGTCGATCACGCCGGACGCGGCGTCGTCCGTGAGCGCGCACCCGCCGAGCGGATGCACGGTGATCAGGTTGCGCCCCAACCATTTGTGCCACATGGGATTGTCGACATATTTTCCGCCGAGCGCGGCCGTGGCGCGCTCGAGGGTTTCCGATATGCGCTTGAACACCGGCCGGTCCCCGACGTCCGGCCACTCGACGCGAACCGCGTCATCGTCCAGCCGGAGTGCGCCGCCCGCGCCATCCTGCGCCATCACCAGGAACGTCATCGTGTGATTGACCGCGCCGGTATAGGCGCCGCCGACAAGACTTTCGAAGGTGCGGCCGGATTCCTCCAAAAAGTCGCGAAACCCGCTGTCGGTGTCCGTCCCGAGCACCGCCCCGCCCGGCATCACGCCCCGCAGGATGGGCGCGAGCACGGAGGGAATTGTACCTTCCTCGATGACCATTCCGTCATCGAGCGCGCCCTTGCCCCGGAGATCGATCAGGCCCGCGATTACCGGCCCGACCGGATCGGCGCCGTTGCGGGGGGGATGGCCAATGCCGATCCCGTTGATGGGGACGTCGTTGTTGTAGCCGAAGGCGATGACGTCGCCATTCCCGGTAAACCCGTCCCCGAGGCGATCGGACACCGGCAGTCCCCGCTCGCGGGAGCGCAGCAGGATCTCGTTCGTGCCGAGCGTCCCGGCGGCCACCATGACCGTTGCCGCCGAGATCGTGCGGGCCTGGGTCTCGCCGTCTGCATCCCGCACATCGAGATGCACGCGCCAGCCGCCGTCGCCTTTTTCAACATGGGAGACTTTCGTGCCGCAAAAGAGGGCGGCGCCGTGGTTCACCGCGTCCGGCAGGTAGTTCATGGCAATCGTGTTCTTGGCGCCTACATTGCATCCCGAACAGCAGTCCCCACACAGCGTGCAGGCTGTCTGGGTCACGCCGGCAAGGTTTTCCCGCTCCTCGAAACTGACATAGATCGGTGACCGGACGCAGGCAGCGTCGAGCGCTTCGGCGCAGGTTTCCATGGCGCTCAGCTTCTCGAGCGGAACCGTTCCCGGATAAAGCGTGGGCGCAAGCATCCGTTCGGCTCTGCGGTATCCCTCCGCAAGCCGGCCGTCGGCGTCGTCCCGAATGGCCGCGGGCCAGACCGGATCGTCCATGGCCCGCAGATCCGGGCGGAGCGCGACATTGCCATTGATGAGGGATGTGCCGCCGAGCCCGCAACCCACCATCACGCTCATGTCTTTCTCGACGTGCAGGTCGAAGAGCGCGGTGGCATCGCCGACGTGATCGATGGATCCGAAAGGCAGGCTCGCCTGGAAGGCCGCGTTGGCGTCGCCGAACGTCTTGGGAAATTCGCCGGGCTGGATTTCGAGGCCGCGCTCGAGCACACAGACCGACCGCCCCATGCGGGCGAGCCGGGAGGCAGCGATGCCGCCGCCATAGCCGGAGCCGATGACCACCGCGTCATACGCCTGGGCAAGTCCGGAGACGGGGGTGGCAAGTCGGTCGGGTTTCATGAACGGTTCCCTTCAGCCGGATCGGTCTATTCAATCCGGATCGGTGGTTCGATCAATTCGGGTGCGCTCGCGTCGCGGCCCCGTTTGAGGGGCGATCCGACGTCGCGGCGCACGGTGTCGATCTTCATGGGATAGATGGTCAACGCGCCGTCGGTGCCGATGTGAAGGCGGAGAAAGTTCTTGTAGTCCTCGATCCGGAGCGACGAAAAGGCGTCAGTCCAGTGCAGCCGGAACCCGTTCAGCATCATCAGCAGGTTTGCGCCGAACACAAGGGCCCCCAGACACCCGCCGAAGACGACCATCTCCGCCAGGAGGGCGACCATGAAACCCGCCGTGCCCGGCGCCAGGCCGAAGACGCGGGTGTTGATCTCGACGGCGCCGCAATACACGACAATCAGCGCCGCCATGTGAGCCATCCAGTGGCTGCCACCCAGCACGATCCGCTGCCACGCCTTCCGGGAGGCGCTCAGGCGGATCTGCATGCCGAGCATCAGTAGCGCCAGCGCGGCGAACTCGGGACTCTTCGGAAGCGTCGTCAGGAACCGCATCGCCGCGTCTGCGAACGAGCCGTGACGCCCCGCGGCAGCGGCGGTGTCGAGGGCCGCACCGCCACTCGGGAAATTCTGCGATTCCAGAAACCAGACGAGCAATGCATATCCGGCACCGATGGCCACTGCGAAATCGATGTTGTTGAACGGCAGCAGGAGATTCTTCCAGGCGAGCGCCCGGGAAAGCCCCGTCGCGGGATAGGTGATTTCCCGCCGGAAGGTTTCGGGCCCGCTTGCTTCGGACAGCGCCTCGGGCCAGTCGATGGCTACCTCGCGGGGAAGCACATGCGTCGGGTGCAGAAAGGCCCCGCCGCCGCCCGCGGTGATCAGATGGCGCTTCGCACCGGGGCCGGAATAGCGCGCATAGTGATGCAGATCGCCGGTCAAAACGGCCCTGAGCTCGGCACCGCATTTCCCGATGATGCCGGCAATCGACTTGAGGTTTTCGAGCCTCACCGGACTGCGTTCGGCCTGGACCCAGGCGGGTTCGGCGATGCACAGGATGATCCGGTCGCCTTTTTTCACGCACCGGGCTGCGAGGCCGGCAAAGTACCCGGCCTGGGGCGGGTCGATCGCGGAGTCGAGTTGACCGTCGATTCCCCAGAGCCACCAGCCCCGGGGCAGCTTGAGCGCGAAGTAGCTCCGCGACTGCTGCAGGTGCCAGCCGCCGATCCGGTTGCCGTCCGGGCCGGCAAGATTGTGTTCGTTGCGGAGGAAAACGCCCGAAAACGCATTCAAGCCATCGTACCAGTCATGATTGCCGGGGAGGGCGAACAAGTCCGGCGCCGGGCCCTCCTCTCCGTTGAGGTCTTTTGGGAGCGCTGCGCGGTAGGGCTGGATCAGCCGCGCCCGGTAGGCTTCGCGTGACGGGTCCGGATAGACCTGGTCGCCGCCCATGACCAGAAAGCGGCCCCGGGGAAGCCTGTGCCCGCCAGCCTCGATCCGGGGTGCGGCGAGGGCACGGGCGACGGTGTGCGCTGAGTTCCAGCCGTCGCCGGCATCAGCCACATAGTCGAACCAGATTTCCGATCCGTTGACAGTATCGGAACCGCCAGCGTCGGCGCTATCGGCGCTGTCGGGTTTGGAATAGTCATACAGGGTGTAGGGATCGTCCGCGTTCTGCGGCGAGAGCGCGGCCTGCAACTCGCGCCGGGTGGCGTAGCCCCGTACCATTGAAGCGGTCACGACCCGGATCCCGGTGCGGAGCAGCAGCAGCGGACTGTACCAGCGCACCATCGGCAGGGGACGCCCGTCCGCGTAGGCTTCTTGCTGCCGCTGTACCGCCAGCCCGAGTTTGTCACCGGCTGCGCTCATGCCCGTCTCCCGGTCTAAAACCAGACCCACCGGAGTCAAACACGTGCGACGTACGCAGGAAATTCACGTTTCCGTCATGACCGACAGCAGGCCGCGTCAGGCCGCGAGCACCTCGGCGGCTGTGGCGATCGGCAGGAACATCCGCTGGCTCGCCATCCCGAACCGTGTGAAGCCATAGCGGTCGAGGAACTCGATCGCGTTGGGATAGCCGCACAAGGCCAGCACCGCCGGACTGTCGGCGGTCTCGCTCGCAGCCACGACCCGGCCGAGCGCATCCATCAGCAGCATTTCGCCAAGCCCGCGGCCCTGGGAAGCACGGTCGACGGCAAGGCGCTGGATGATCACCGTCTTCACAAACGGATAGTCCGGCATGTCCGGCGGCCGGGTCCCGTGCTGGCGTGGCAGGCGCACCATCAGGCGCTTGATGTTGTAATAGCCGACGACGCGGCCCTTCTCGCCGGCGGCGGCTACGAAGATCGGCTCGCGGATCCGGTGGATGTCCTCGATGCGGCTGTCGCGGATATAGTCATCGAGGCCCGCGACACCGCAGGCAAAGCGTGCGCGCTCGTCGGCGCGCTTGAGCGTCCGGATGGAAACCCCCGATGTGGCCATGTCAGCGCTTGACCCGGTGGTACTTTGCGGCCGCCCGGCGGAGTGCCGACGTTGGCTGCGGCGGATGTGCGAGCGCTTTCAGGAACAGGTCCCGGTCCTCGGCTTCAAGGCGCAGGCGGTCGTGCTGCTCGATATAGCGGATGGCGGCGTCCAGCGCGCTCGAAACCACGAAATCCGTGAGGCTGCGGCCCGAGAGCCCCGCCGCGTGTTCGAGCGTCTGTTTTGCGTCGCTGGACAGGCGTACAGCGAGCCTGTCGCTCTTGCGCTGCTCCTGTTCCGGAGTCATTCGGTTCAGATTTGACATTGGCATT
>JAJFFI010000481.1 GCA_021776755.1 Alphaproteobacteria bacterium
CAGGATCGAGGTCCGGAACGCCTCGAACGGCTTCAGGTCGCGAAAGAAGTATGTCTCGTTGGTCGACATCGCATCCACCACGGCGTCGGCAACCGCCGCATCGCCCGCCTTGATACACGCCACCAGATCCTGGGCGTGGTCGAGCCCGAACCGGCGCAGCACGGGCTGCAGGCGGCCATCGAACATGTAGTCGCGTTCGGCCGAAATCACGATCCCGGCACGCTCGTAGACAATTTTCCGCAGATCAGCGATGGCGGTGCTCATGCGGGCCGTTCCGGGCGTCGCACCGGGTCGCGCTCGAGCAGGCCGAGACGGCCGGCCAGCTCACGCACCGGCAGCATGACATTGGCGATGCCCTCACGCGCGACCGCGCCCGGCATGCCCCAGACCACACTGGAGGCTTCGTCCTGCACCAGAATTGCGCCGCCCGCTTCCGCCAGCGCCGTCGATCCTGCGAGCCCGTCCTTGCCCATGCCGGTCAGAATGACCGCGGCCAGCGCCGGGCCCCAGGCGTCCGTCGCACTCCGCAGCAGCGGGTCGACGGAGGGGCGGCAGTAGTTCTCCTTCGGACCCTGATCGAGATGGATGCGGAACCCGCCCCCCGGCGCGCGGGCAACCGTCATGTGATAGTCACCCGGGGCGATGTAGATGCAGCCGTCGAGAACCTGCTCGCCGTCGCTCGCCTGCCGGCACGTGCGTCCGCTCAGGCGTTCGATCTGCTCGGCCAGCATCTCGGTGAACGCCGGCGGCATGTGCTGGGCAATCAGGATCGGGCTGTGAAACCCTTCGGGCAGCGCTGCGAGCATCGTGAAGAGCGCCTGCGGACCCCCGGTCGAGCTGCCGATGACGACAGCCTCCAGTGCCTCGCGCCGCCGGTCGAATGCCCGGAGCAAAACTTTGGCGGGATCGGCCTCGAGTTCCGGAGGCCGCGCCGCGACAACTCCTGGGGGCAGCGGCGCCCGGTTTCGCCGCCGCCGGATCGCGCCCAGGGCCCTCACCTTGCGCAGCAGTTCGTGGCGGAACTCTTCGGCCGCATTCGGCCCGGTCAGACTTTCCGGTTTCGGGATGTAGTCGGCAGCGCCCGCAGCGAGCGCCCGGAGGCTGATCTTGGCGTTCCGCGTCGTCAGCGTCGAGGCGACAATGACCTGAAGTCCCGGAATATCGCGAATCAAGTGCGGCAGGGCCTCGAGACCGTCCATGACCGGCATGTCGATGTCGAGCACGACAACGTCGATATCGCGCTCCGGCAGCCGGCGGATCGCCTCGGCGCCGTTTGCGGCACTCGCGGCAACTTCGATGGCGGGGTCACTCTCGAGGGCGCGCCTGAGAATTGAGCGGACGACCGCAGAGTCATCGACTACCGCCACCCGCACACGGTCAGCGGTGGATCCCGGAAGTGGCCGGGGCAAACTCGCAGCGGAACCCTCCCCCTGGTGTTCCGGGTGCGGCGTCCGCTCCATACGGCTCATCCGATGAGGCCGACCTGGCTGAGTTTGGCGTGCAGGATTTCGCTGTCGAAGGGCTTCATGATGTATTCGTTGGCGCCCGCCGTCATCGCCTCGCGGATGTTTTCGAGCTCGGTTTCGGTGGTGCAGAACAACACGATCGGTTCACCGCCGCCGGGCTCCGCCCTCAGCGATTTGAGGAACTCGATGCCGTTCATCTCCGGCATGTTCCAGTCGAGCAACACGGCGTCAGGCATCGCGTTGCGGCACGACACCATCGCGTCGTTGCCGTTCGCGGCCTCGTCGACCTGGAACTCCAGGCTTTCGAGAATCCGCCGTGCGACGGTCCGTATGACCCGCGAGTCGTCAACTACAAGACAGGATTTCATATTCTCTTCCCCAAGCTCACAAGCGGGCCCACCCCTGCCCTGCGTTGCCCTAGTCTTCGTTGAATGAACGGAAATCGAGCACCTGCTCGACAACCAGCATCAGAATAATTTTGCCGTCCTGGCGGTAGACGCCGCCGGTCAGATCGGCCCAGTGCGACGCCAGGTTCGAAGGCACGGCTTCGATGTCGGCCACGTTCAGTCCCATCACCTCGCCGACCGCATCGACAATCAGGCTGTAGGAGACATCGTCGACCTTGACCACAACGCTCATCCCCACGCCCTTTTCGCGCGGCGGCAGGCCGAGGCGCATCCGCATGTCGATCGCCGTCACAATATGGCCCCGCAGGTTCAGGGCGCCGAGAACCTCGGGCGGCGCCAGCGGGATCGGTGATATTTGCTGCGGCTCCATGATGTCGTGCACCATGAGTGCCGGCACACCGAACTCCTGGTCGTCGATCATGACCGTCAGATAGTCGCGCTGTTCGTCGGGTCGGTCGCTCTCGCCCGGGCCGCCTCTTGCCGCAGTGGACAGCCTTGCGCGAGCGACCTCACCCGCCGAGTTCAGGTCGAGGTTCATGCCGCTCCCCTTTCCACCGGCTGCCGGGGCGGGCGGCTCGCAAGCGTGGTGTCGAGTGTGGTGACGAGCGCATCGCGGTCGAACTTCGCGACATAGTCGACAAACCCCGACGCGCGCCCGCGTTCCAGATCGGTCGGCGTCGCAAACGACGAGACGGCGACCATCGGGGTGTCTTTCCAGATGCTGTCGCGCTGCACGGTCTCGGCGAATTCGAAGCCGCTCATGCCGGGCATTTCGATGTCGCTGACGATGATGTCGAAGGACTGCCCGTCGGCGCAGAGCTGCATCGCGCCGTCGCCGCTTTCAGCGCAGGTCACGTCATAGCCGGCGACGGTCAGCAACGGGGTCAGCAGATTGCGGAAGAACGGGCTGTCATCGACCAGCAGCAGGCTGCGTTTGCTGCCGCCGGAACCCGCATTACCTGGGCGGTCGATCCAGCCCGAGAGTCCGCGGCCGAGAAAATAGGTCACGTCGATTATTTCGGTGGCGCGCCCCGCAAGCACCGCGGTTCCGATGACGCCATGGTCGGCGGCGGACGGCAGCTCGATGGTCATGCGTTCTTCGACGATATCGACGATTTCATCGACGGCGAGGCCAACGGAACGGTTGTTGTCGGAAAACACGATGACCGGGAAACGGCCTTGTTCGGGAAGGCTCGCGTGTTCGTCGATGGTCAGAATCGGCATCAGCTGATCTCGATACTGGACGACCGGCCCGCCGCCGGACATTTCGAGGGCCTCGACGTCCATATCCTCAAGGCGCGCGACCAGCGACAGCAATACGCCCTTCGGCGCGCCCGCTCCCGAACGGAACAACAAGACCGCGGCGCGATCGTTCTGCTGGCTCGCGCCCGCGGCGTCGGCGTCGCCCGCCCGCCGCCCGGTCTCGCCAAGATCGCCGGTCCGCGAAATCGTCGCCGCGAGGCCGTTGGGATCGAGGATCATCACGATGCTGCCGTCGCCGAGAATGGTGTTGCCCGAGAACATCGTGATGTCGCTGAGAATGGGGGCCACCGGCTTGACCACGATCTCCTCGGTATCCTGCACCCGGTCGACAAGGATGCCGTACTGGAAGGTGCCGACCTGGCAGACGATCACGAACTGCTCGCCGGTCGCTTCGTTCGCGCCCTGGACGGTCTCGAAATCGAGCACACGACGGAGGGAAACCAGCGGCAACAGCCGGTCCCGCAGGCGGAGCACCGGCGCATCGTTGATGAATTCCGGCTTGTGCGAACTGTTGGCGCCGAACCGCACGAGTTCGAGCACCGCGATCTGCGGAATGGCGAAGCGTTCGCCGGCGCAATCGACGATCAGCGCGTTCACGATCGCGAGCGTCAGGGGTATCTTGACCGCGAACCGGGTCCCCTCGCCCTCTACGGAAGTGACTTCGACATTGCCGCTAATGCGCTCGATATTCGCGCGCACGACATCCATCCCGACGCCGCGGCCCGAAACATTGGTGACCTCGCTCGCCGTCGAAAATCCGGCCTGGAAAATAAGCTGATTGATCTGGTGCGGGTTCAGCGACTCCGCATCCTGTTGGTCGATCATTCCCGAGCGCACGGCCTTGTCCGCGATCTTCGCGATCGGCAGACCGCGCCCGTCATCCGAAATCGTGATGATGATGTGGCCGCCCTCATGCGTGGCGCTCAGCGAAATCGTCCCCGTCTCGGACTTGCCGGCAGCCGTCCGCTCGTCCGGTGTCTCAAGCCCGTGATCGCAGGCGTTCCGCACCATGTGCATGAGCGGGTCGCGCATCAATTCGAGAACCTGACGGTCGAGCTCTGTGTCCTCGCCGGAAAGCTCGAGGCGCACCTTCTTGCCGAGATCGGTCGAGATGTCGCGCACCAAGCGCGGGATCGTCGACCAGGCGTTGGCGATCGGCTGCATCCGCGTCTTCATGACGCCTTCCTGCAGTTCCGACGTCACCTGGGTCAGCCGCTGCATCGGCGCCTGCAATTGCGCGTCGTCGCGGTCGCGGGTGATCTGCACGAGCTGGTTTCTGGTCAGCACAAGCTCGCCGACCATGTTCATCAGCGTTTCGAGGACATCAAGGCCCACGCGAATGCTCTGATTGGCAAGCGGCGCCACCGTTGGCTGCTGCGGTGCCGGGCCCTTCACGGACGACGGATCGGGCGACGCAACTGGTGCCGGTTCGGACGTCTCACCGGAGGCAACTGCGGACTCAGGGGCGGGCTCAGGGAAAGCTTCATCCTTTCGCTGGACAGCCGCGAAATCGTTTCCGCCACTGACGGTCTCCGCATCCCCGTCTGAATCAGACTCCGTGACGACTTCCTCGAATTCCAGACAGACCTCGGGGTCGAGCAAGGCCATGCCGCCGGTGTCGGGCATGTCCTGCATCGCGGAAATTTCGGCTTCGAGTTCGGCTGCCACCGGGAACGGCTTTGCCGGCCCCGATTTCGGCGCCGTGTCCCGGGCAGCCTGAGTCACTTCTCCCGCGGCGCATTGCTTCAGCTCGGCGATCAGCGCGGCATTGTCGTCGCCGGGCTCGGCGCCGGTCTGTTCAAGCGTCCGGACGATGTGCTTGATACAATCGATCGCCTGCAGGATCACCGTCACCAGGTCAGCCGAGATGACGATCTTGCCGTCGCGCATCTTGCCGAGCACGT